>NZ_JAAAHR010000182.1:0-18746 GCF_009908215.1 Nonomuraea sp. K271
GTGCTGGGCCGGACGGGCGGGGGCGCGTCGCTCACGGTGCCCGCCGGTGTCGACGGCGTGGTCGGCGAGGTCGGCGTGGTCGGCGTAGGCTCCGGCGTGCTCACCTCGGGGGAGGGCGCCGGCTCCTTCTTCGTGATCGCGCTCTCCGGTGCGCCGGGGTCGGTCGTGGCCGGCGTGATCCGGGTGACCTGCGCCTGCAGGACGGGCTTGTCCTCGGCGGCGTTGACCAGCAGCACGATCGTGGTGGCCAGCACGCCGACGGCGGTGGCGCCGATGGCCAGCTTGGCGGGCAGCGTACGCAGGAGGCGCGACGGGTCGCGGAAGCGGGTCTCGGCCAGCGCCGTGCTCGTCGTGGCCGGCTCGTCGAGCTCGGCCGGGAAGAGCAGCACCAGCGTGCCCGCCAGGGCGGCCAGGCGGCGGCGTCCGCGCTCCTCCCAGTCGGGACCGTACGCCCCGCCCGCGACGGCCTCCAACTCGGCCAGGAACGCCTCGGCCGACGACGGGCGCCCGGCCGGATCCTTGGCCAGGCCGCGTTCGACCAGGCCGCGCAGGTGCTCGGGCACGTCTCCGAGCGGCGGAACGGCGCTCTGGTGCTGGCGGGCCAGCGCGGCCAGGTTGGCCGCGCGGAAGGGACGGGCGCCGGTCAGGCACTCGAAGAAGACGACGGCGGCCGCGTAGACGTCGGTGGCGGGCCCCGCGGTCGTACCCGACCACTGCTCAGGGGCCATGTACGGAGGTGTGCCCGCGGGGCTCGCGCCCTGGCCCGTCCTGACCGCGATGCCGAAGTCGACCAGCTTGCGGTGCCGTCGCCCTGCACCATGACGTTCTCGGGTTTGAAGTCGCGGTGGACGACGCCGACCGCGTGCGCCGAGGCCAGGCCCTTGAGGGAGCCCTTGAGCACGGTCAGGGCCGCCTCGGGGCCCGTGGGGCCCTCGGACCTGATGAGCTCGCGCAACGAGACGCCGTTGATGAGCTCCATGATGATCGCCGCGCCCTGGCCGCTCTCGACGTAGTCGATCAGACGGGCGTGGTAGGCGCTCTGGAGCGTGGCGAGCAGCCTGGCCTCGTGCCGGAACCTGGCCACGAACCCCACGTCGGAGCGGAGCTCGTCGCTGAGGTATTTGATGGCCACCTCGACGCCGTCGTAGTCGCGGCGGGCCAGAACCACGTGACCCGCGGCGCCCGCTCCGAGCTCGCGAACCGCGGTATAGCCAGGGACCCCCCACTGACCATCACCATGCATAGCGGTCTCCTCCGGAGTCGTGCGGGCCCCACCCTCATCAAACGGTCCGTAGCTTAACCAGAGGGAACCACAATCCCGCTACTGATATCGCCAGATGTCGGCATTGTCACCTGATGGTGCCAGGGGACTCCGGGCGCGGGCTGTGGCTTGGCTGGTCATCCGGCTCTTCCTTGGGACATTCCGGTGTGCTGCCGGAGGCGGTGGAGCCCCCGTTGCCCGCCGCCGGCACGGTGACGGCCGTCACCGTCCACGTCGAGCCGCAACCCAGCTCGACCGGGAGACGCAGGGTCCTCGTGTACGAGGTGGCGCCCGACAGCGTGACCGTCCGCGTGCCCAGGCGTTCGCCCCCGGCCGCGAACGCGACGGTGAGGCGTACCCGCTGGGCGTCCGACGTCGTCACCGCGACCGTCGCGGCCAGGGCGCCGCCGGACACGGCGGCCCGCCGCACCGACACCCGCGTCACGGACGGAGGGCACGAGACCGTGGTCCGCGCGGTGGCCGTCCTGCCGCCCGCGCGCACGGTCACCGACAGCGTCGCGCCGCACGGGCGCGACCGGAAGGGGTGAGCGAGCGAGCGGGCGTACGAGGTCCGGCCCGACAGGTTCGCGGAGCGGGTGGCGACCTGGTCCCCGTTGACCGCGAACTCGGCCCGTACGGGGATCTCCGCCGTGCCGCTCGCGCGCAGCCGCAACCGGGCGGTCGCCGTGCGGCCCGGCGCGGCCGGCAGGCCTAGCGAGACGCGCAGCCCCGTCACCTCGGTCGGGCAGGGCGGCAGGGCCAGCGTGCCCGATCCGGCGCCGCCGGCCGCGGCGGGCGACGTGGTGACGCCCAGCCGTAGCGTGCCGCCGCACGCACGCTCTCCCATGGCCCAGGTGAGCGTGCGGGTGTACGACGTGGCGCCGCTCAGGCGTACCCGCTGGACCCGGCCGTCCGTGCCGGGGGCCCGCCAGGTCGCGACGGCCACGACGGGCTCGGTGCCGCTGGTACGCAGGGAAACCGTGGCCCGGGCGAGCCCCTTCTCGTCCACCGCGAGGCCGCCCACGCCCACCCGCAGCACCGAGGTCGCAGGTGTGGGGGTGTCCCCGGCGTCGGTGGTCGGATCCGAGCTTGGTACGGGGGTCGTGGTCGTGCCGGGACTCCGTACGGGCGCCAGGGACGGGCCGGGAGTCCGGGCCGGCGGGGTGGCGCCGGGCGTGCGCGCCGGGCCGGTGGTCGCGCGCCGCGGGGCGGCGCTCTCCTCGGGGTCCGCGTCCGCCGGGCTCGTCGGTGGGCCGCTGGACGTCGGGTCGCCGGACGTCGGGCCGGGCGTGCTCTCGGGCGGCGTGCCCGGGACGCCTTCGGTGGGTGTCCCCGTCGAGGGCGTGGACTCAGGGCCGCCGCCGGGCGTCTCCGGCGGGCCCGAGACCGGTCCCGTCGAGAGCTCCGTCGGCGGCACCGCGGCCGCCGCGCCGATCGGGTCAGGTGGCGACGGCTGCCGGTTGAGCAGCACGACCGCCACGGTCACGGCCACCGCCACGGCCACGCCGGCGGTCACGACCACGCGGAGCGCCTTCGACCGCGTGCCCCGTAACACCTTCAGGCGGGTCGCCCGCGAGCCCGTCCCGCGCAGCACGCGGGTCGTTTCGGAGCCCGTCTCGCGGAACACCGTCCTGGCCAGCGACGTGCCGACCTCGGGAACGGGCGTCTCAGGCCGGGGCAGCAGCAGGGCGAGCAGCGCGACGAGCGCCGCCAGCCGCCGCCTGCCGCGCTCCTCCCAGTCGTCCCCGTACGCCGCCCTGGCGGTGGCCTCCACCTCGGCCACGAACGCCGACGCGCTCACCGGCCGCAGCGCCGGGTCCTTGGCCAGGCCGCGGGTGATCAGCCCGCGCACCGGCTCGGGAACGTCGTGGGCGGGCACCGGGGCGTACAGGTGCTGGTAGCCCAGGACGCTGGGCTCGGTGGACCGGTACGGCCTGTGCCCGGTGAGGCATTCGAAGAAGACGGCCGTGGCCGCGTACACGTCGGTCGCGGGGGAGGCGGGCCGCGCCTCCCACAACTCGGGCGCCATGTAGGGAGGCGTGCCCTCGGCACGCGCGACCGTGCCCTGACGCACCGCGATGCCGAAGTCGACGAGTTTGCTCACCCCGTCGTCGCGGACGATCACGTTCTCCGGCTTGTAGTCCCGGTGCACGAGGCCGAGCGCGTGCGCCTTGGCCAGGCCGAGCAGCGAGCCCTTCAGCACGACGAGCGCCGCCTCCGGCCCGGTCGTGCCGTTCTCGCGCATCAGCGCCCGCAACGAGACGCCGTTGACGAGCTCCATCACGATGGCCGCGCCGTGCGGGTCCTGGACGTACTCCCACAACGTCGCGATGTGCGGGTCGCGCAGCGTGATCAGCAGCCGCGCCTCCGACTGGAACCTGGCCAGCGCGGCGGGATCGTGCAGCAGCCGCGAGGAGAGGTATTTGATCGCGACCTCGACGCCCGTCTCGTCGTGGACGGCCAGCGCGACCCGCCCGCCGGCCCCCTCCCCGAGCTGCTTGACCTCGGTGTATCCGGGAGCGCTCCACCGCATATGCCTCTCCCATCAGGATGGCCCACCTGATGAGACGTCTGATCAAGGAGTCAGGTTTTCCAGGTGTGCCTGCTTTATGGAACTACTCCCGGGAGAGAACGTGAACGGGGGTGGCGATACCTTCTGGGAGTACCGGATCGGGCTCCGGTTCACCGTAGGACGTGACGATGGGCACCACCCCGGCCCACACGGGCAGTTCGTAGTCCTCCTCCTCGTCCTTCGGCGCGCCCCGCCGGATCTTGACCGACGCCTCCTCCAGCGACAGCGCGAGCACGCTCGTGGCGACCAGTTCCTTGCGCGAGGGCCGCCGGGCGTAGTCCCACTGGCCGGGCGCGAGATGTTCGGACAGCGCCCGCAGCGCCTCCATGCGCTCGTCGGGGTCCGTCACGAGCCGGGGCCGGCCGTAGATGATCGCCGAGCGGTAGTTGAAGGAGTGGTTGAAGATCGAGCGGGCGAGCACGATGCCGTCGAGGTGCGTCACCGTCACGCACACCTCGCTCCCGTCGCCGGCTCGCAGGGAGCGCGCGCCGGTGGAACCGTGCAGGTAGAGGGTGTCGCCGATGCGCCCGTAGCCGGTCGGCACCACCATGGGGTGGCCGTCGACGACCACGCCCAGGTGGCACACCAGAGCGGTGTCCAGCACCTCGTAGAGGTCGTTCCTGTCGGTGCTGCCGCGCTCCTTGGCGCGGCCGAGCCTGGTGCGTGAAGTGGTGGAGAGCATGGTTCGACCGTACGGGCGAAGTGGACCTATCCTGTAGGGCCACTATCGGCCCCTTCGTAGAGACCACTTTCGCCTGTGCACACTCCGCCGTCCACCGTGGGCCGCCGACCGCAGCCCAGCGCCCGCACACACGTCGACCTGCCCGTATCCCTTTCACGCGACTCGGTGGAGCCGCTCACGGCGCAGCTGGCCGGCTGGCTGCGCCGTGCCATGCTCGACGGCGCCCTCGCGCCCGGTGAGCGACTGCCGTCCACGCGGGCGCTCGCGGTCCAGCTGGAGGTGAGCAGGACCGTGGTCACCGAGGCCTACCAGCAGCTGTACGCCGAGGGCTGGCTGGACGGGCGGCACGGCTCCGGCACGTACGTGGCGGACATGGACATGCCGCGCCGCCCCCGCAAGCGGCCGTCACAGGAGGCGCGCGTGCCCCCCGAGCCGCCGCGCGCGGCCGGCGTGATCGACCTCACGCCGGGCCGGCCCTGGGTGCGCGACCACGACCGGGCGGCGTGGAAGCGGGCCTGGCGCAAGGCGGCCGACCTGCCGCCAG
This sequence comes from Nonomuraea sp. K271, assembly GCF_009908215.1. Lineage (NCBI taxonomy): Bacteria > Bacillati > Actinomycetota > Actinomycetes > Streptosporangiales > Streptosporangiaceae > Nonomuraea > Nonomuraea sp. K271. The sequence continues at coordinate 5,060 of NZ_JAAAHR010000182.1, forward strand.
GGGAATCGCCCGACCCCTACGGCCTGCCGCGGCTCCGTGAACTGCTCGCCGACCACCTGCGCCGGTCCAGGGGAGTGGCCGTCGGCCCCGAGAACGTCCTGGTCACCCGGGGCACCGGCAACGGCCTCGACCTGTGCTCGCTGGCGCTGCTCGGCGCGGGCGCCAGGGCGGGCGTCGAGGATCCCGGCTACCACGTGGCCCGCACGGTCTTCGCGGCCAGGGGCGCGGAGGTGGTGCCGTGCCCGGTGGACGCCGACGGCGTCGTCGTCGACGGACTTCCCCGTGACCTCCGCGTGCTCTACACCACGCCCGCCCACCAGTACCCGCTGGGCGGCCGGCTGCCGATCCCGCGCAGGGAACGCCTCCTGGCCTGGGCCAGGAACACCGGCGCGACGATCGTCGAGGACGACTACGACGCCGAGTTCCGTTACGACGTGGCCCCGCTGCCCGCCCTCTACGGCCTCGACCCCGAGCGGGTGGTGCTCCTGGGAACGCTCTCCAAGACCCTCACACCTGACGTCGGAGTCGGCTGGCTCGTCGGCGACCCCGCGCTCGTCGACCGCGTCGCCGGGCTGCGCCTCTCGGTGGCCGACCGCACCAGCGGCCCCGTGCAGCAGGCCGTCGCCACCCTCCTGGAGCGCGGCGACCTCGACCGGCACCTGCGCAGGATGCGCCTCGAGTACGCGCGCCGCCGCGCACTGGTCGTCGAGCTGCTCGGGCCCGTCTGCGGGCTGCGCGGCGACACGGCGGGGTTGCACGTGCTGGCCGAGCTGCCCGAGGCCGTCGCGCCCGCCGTCGTCGAACGGGCCAGGAAGAACGGCGTCCTGGTCGACTCCATCGAGCCCCACCACCACGGCCGTCCCCGCCTGCACGGCCTGGTCATCGGCTACGGCTCGGCCTCGTACGCCGACCTCCGGCGCGGCTGCCACATCCTGGCCGATCTGATCAGGCGGCTGACGGGCTGACAGGGCGGTCCGGAGGCCGCAGGCGGCTGAGGACGGGGAGGGCGCGGGCGGCATGCAGAGGATCGACGGGCAGCACGTTCGCGGCCCACCAGCGGGCGGGACCGGGGTGCGGCGACGCCTCGGCGAAGGCGGGGGCGTAGTCGTCGTAGGGCGGGTCGTACAGGTAACCCGTCGCCACCCCGTGCCGCTCCAACTCGGCGATGGCCGCGTCCCTGTCGCGCACCAGCAGGGGCACGCGGAACAGCGGCTGGTCCAGATGGTCGAGCACGGCGGGCGCGACCGTGGGCAGCTCGGCCAGCCGCCGGACGCCCGCCAGGCGTCGCGCCCGCGTGCGGGGGACCTGGGCCACCCGTCTCGACTGGTACCAGCGGACGAGGTGGCCCCGGCGGCGGCGGTAGTCGTGCAGGTCGGCGCGGACCCAGGGGTCGAACGGCGGCAGCGCGGGCGCCTGCTTGAGCGCCAGCCGCAGCCCCTCGGGGTCGAGCGGGATGCGGTAACCGTCGCGCGGCTCGTGCAAACCGAGGGCCCGGGAGAGGGCGAGCGCGGGGCGTACGAGGTTGGTGCGGAGCGCCACGTGGCGGGCCGCGGACGTGGTGACGCTCATCAGGTCGGCACGCAGGGAGCCCGGGGCCAGCAGGAGGTCGCGGGCGCGCGTCAGCGCCTCCAGGTCGGACCTGTCCTCCACGGCGAGCACGCCGCCCGAGCCGGCCCCCGCGTGCTTGGAGAGGCTGAAGACGCCCGCCTGGCCGAACGTCCCCAGCGGCCGGCCGTCGACGTGGCTCTCCAGGGCGTGGGCCACGTCCTCGATGAGGACCTTGCCGGTGAGGGCGGAGACGCGGTCGGGCAGGCCGTACAGGTTGGTAGTCAGGACGGCGTCCACACCGTCGAGATCGAGCCGTGAGACGTCGATGTTGCCGTCACGGGCGGAGAGCGGCGCGATCACCGGCCGCAGCCCGGCCGCCAGCACCAGGAACAGGATCTCGTCGGCCGAGATGGGCGACATGAGCAGTCGTTGACCGGGCAGGCACCAGTGGCGTAACGCCAGATAGAGGCCGAGCCGGTTGGAAGGAAGCGACAGACAGTGACGGCCCGTGCGCTCTGCGATCAAATTCATCCTTGTAGGACAGTACGCAGCTTTCCATAGGTTTTCAACGCCTTGTCGGCCGTCTTGAGCAAGATCGGGTTGGCCATCACCGCGGCGCGTGTCCTGCGCGCGGGCACCCGCAACAGCCAGTGCACCCCCGCCGACGCGCCGGCCCTGGCCACGCGCCCCTCGGCCACCTGCAACTCGCCGGTCTTCAGCTTGTCTTTGTACTCCTTCTGGCCCCGGCCCATGTCGATGACGCGGATGCCGGACCCGGCGGCGCGCTCGGCCATCGCCAGGTGGTGGATGAGGCCAGGGGAGTATTTGGCGAAGCGCGGGTCGTAGGCGGGGAACCAGCCGACCAGCGTGGTGCTCGTGCGCAGCCCGAAGTGCCCGGCCACCGGCTGGTCGTCGGCGTAGACCATGTCGAGCACCCCGGCGAAGCTGTCCGACCGGGTGGCCAGCAGCCGCTCGACCAGCTCCACGATCCACCGCTGGGAGAAGCGGTCGGTGCGGCCCGTGCGGCGGTATTGGTCGGTCTTCCAGCCGAGCAGCGTGCGCAGCGGCACCACGTCGGCGGTCGCGTAGTCGTGGCGGATCTTCCCGGCCTCGCGTTCCAGCTTGCGCGCCTTGGCCAGAGTTGTTTTGTACGTCTTGCCAGAGTGCTGCCTCAGGAACTCGGTGTAGCGCTCGTAGCCCTCGCTCAGGTCGATGATCGGCGACGGGTGCCGCTCGTGCCGGGAGTCGAGCAGCGGCTGCCCGGCCACCAGGTGGTCGAACTCGTAGACCGACAACCCGCAGTTCTTGATCAGCCGGCGGGGGTCGAGCTCGAGGTCCTTGACGTGGACGATGCCCTGCGCGTCGGTGAGCCCGGCGGCCACGGGCTTGCCGATGCCCAGCGGATGCCGCTCGAAGGGGAAGAACCCGACGATCTCCGGGCCGTCGTGCAGCACGGCCACGCGGACGACGTCGCGTACCTCGCCCACCGTGATCGTGAACTCGGGCGACAGGAACGGATTGTCGAAGACGGTGCCGGGCTCCTGCAGGCTCCGCCACCGATCGATCTCGGGCTCTCCCAGCTCACGAGGCAGGGCAAGGGTGACGCGCATGGTCTCCTACTGTGTGCTGCCACTCTCTGTCCAGCGTCTGGGCAGACGTATACCCCCCAGGGTAAAGGATCTCAGCTCTTGGCGGATCGCCCCTGCTCTGGAACGTTACGCAACTCTCAGCTGGCATTCAGCACCGAATGAGGTTCTAATGTGTGTTCATGACCGTACCTGGCATCGACCATCCCAGCCTGGTCGCGTGGATGGGCCGGAACGTGCCCGACGCCGGCGAGCCCCTGTCCGTCTCGCTGATCCCGGGTGGACGGTCGAACCTGACGTATCTGGTCGAGGCCCGCGACCGCCGGCTGGTTCTGCGCCGGCCGCCGCTCGGTCACGTGCTGCCCACCGCCCACGACATGCGGCGCGAGTTCCGGGTCATCTCGGCGCTCGCGCCGACGCCCGTGCCGGTGCCGGGACCTGTAGCGTTCTGCGCCGACGAGGACGTGCTCGGGGCGCCGTTCTACCTCATGGAGCACGTGCCGGGCGTCGCCGTGCGGACCAGGGAAGAGCTCGGCGAGCACACGCCTGAGCAGGCGCGGCGGCTGTCGGAGCGGCTGGCCGAGGTGCTGGCCGCCATCCACGCCGTCGACTACCGCGAGGTCGGGCTGGCCGGCTTCGGGCGGCCGGAGGGTTACCTGGCCAGGCAGCTCGACCGGTGGGGCCAGCAGTGGGAGCGCTCGAAGACGGCGGAGTCGCCGGAGTACGACCGGCTCGTCGGCCGGTTGCGTGAGCGGCTGCCCGCCGAGTCGGCCGGCACGCTGGTGCACGGCGACTACCGGCTCGACAACACGCTGATCACGATGGGGGAGCTCGAGATCGCGGCCGTGGTCGACTGGGAGATGTCCACCCTCGGTGATCCGCTGGCCGACCTGGGGCTCACGCTGACGTACTGGCACGACGCCGGGGACGACGAGCGGGCGGGGATCCCGGTGGCGGGCGACGTGACGGTGGCGCCCGGGTTCATGAACGCGGCCGAGTTCGCGAGCCACTACATCAAGGCATCAGGTCGGGATATTTCGGATCTCGGGTTCTATGTGGCCTTCGGCAACTTCAAGCTGGCGGTCATCGTGGAGGGTATCCACGCCCGCTTCCGGCAAGGTAAGACCGTGGGAGAGGGATTCGACCGCATCGGCTCCGCCGTACCCACGCTGATCGCTCGCGCCCACCGCATGCTCGACCAGCACTGACCGCCCCGAGCCCGGCAGACCCTGAGACGCTCGACCAGCCTGGACCCACGGTTCCGACCCCGCAAGGAGCGCCATGAGCACAGTTGCACTGATCACCGGAGCGGCCAGTGGGATCGGAGCCGCCGTGGCACGCCGACTGGCGGCCGGCGGGGTCAAATGCGTGCTCGTCGACCGCGACGGCGAGGGCGCGGAACGCCTGGGCAAGGAGGTCGGCGGCGTCTGGCTGGAGGCCGACGTCAGCCACGAGGAGGCCTCGCTCGAGGCCGTCGCGCTGGCCGAGCGGCAGTACGGCCGGCTCGACCTGGTCCACCTCAACGCCGGCGTCAGCGGGCGGGTGGACCTGGCCGACTTCGACGCCGAACGTTACCGACAGGTGGTCGGCGTGAACGTGGACGGCGTCGTCTTCGGCGTCCGGGCCGGCGTCCCGCTCCTCGCCCGTTCCGGCGGCGGCGCCATCGTGGCGACCGCGTCGCTGGCCGGGCTCGTGGCCTTCTCCGGCGACCCCGTCTACACGATGACCAAGCACGCCGTGGTCGGCCTCGTCAGGGCGCTGGCCGAGCCGCTGGCCGCCCGGAACATCCGCATCGGCGCCGTGTGCCCCGGCTTCACCGACACGCCGCTGGTCGCCGAAACACGAGAGATGTTCGTCAACGCCGGCTTCCCGCTGCTCACCGCCGACGACGTGGCCGCCGCCGTCGAGTCCGCCTTCTACGCGGAGACCCCGGGCACCCTGCTCATCGTCCAGCCCGGTAGGCAGCCGGTCCCCTACCGCTATGCCGGGGTGCCCGGCCCGGCCGGCGGTCAGCGGCCACCGCGTGCTGCCGACGAATAGCGATTTGTGAGCGAGACGATTAGCCTCATCAGGCCGGTGCTGCGTCCGGCCTTTCTGTATGGTCGCCCCTTGCAGGGCACGTCTGGATGAGGAGCGTTCAGTGATTCCGACCGATGGCCGTCATGCGCGCCGACGATCGCCGTGGCCGATCGCCCTTGGAGCAGGCATCCTCGCGGTCGTCCTCGTGGCGGGCATCATGGTCTACGCCTCACTCACGTCCGGGGAGCGCAGCGAGTTCAGCGGCGCCGAGGTCGCCACGACGGTGCCCAGCGAGCCGGCACCCAAGCTGGACAAGCCGCCCGCGCTGGCCAACTGGCCGCGCTGGGGCGTCACGCACACGCAATACAGTGTCGACAACGAGCCCGAGCAGGTCCAGGACCAGGCCAAGGGCCTGCTCGGCCGGGTGCCGATGGTGCAGAACCAGCACATCATGGGCTGGGGAGTCGGCAACCCCGAGCCGAGCCCGGGGCAGGTCAACTTCCGCGACCTCGACCGGCGGCTGACCTTCATCGCGTCGTCGCGAGGGATGCCGGTGATCACGCTGTGCTGCGCGCCCGACTGGATGAAGGGCGGCAAGGCCGGGCGCACCGACTGGAGCAAGAACCACACCGTCGCCCCCGAGCCCGAGCACTACGACGACTTCGCCGAGCTCGCCGTCAAGGTCGCCAAGCAGTATCCGACCGTCAAGCACTACATGGTCTGGAACGAGTTCAAGGGCTTCTGGGACCCGACCACCAACAAGTGGGACGCCAAGGCGTACACCGAGCTGTACAACAAGGTCTACACGGCCTTGAAGAAGGTGAGCGGCGACATCAAGGTCGGCGGCCCGTACGTCCCGATCGAGAGCAACGCGAACCCCCAGGAGCCCTCCGAGCTCACCGGCCCCTGGGGAAGCGTCGACCAGCGCGCGCTCGACGCGATCCAGTACTGGATCGACAACAAGCAGGGCGCCGACTTCATCGTGGTCGACGGCGCGTCGATGACCACCGACAAAGACAACATCCCCGACGACTTCGGCGCCCAGGCGAAGTTCAGCGCCATCACCTCGTGGCTGCGGCAGAAGAGCGGCGACCTGCCGGTGTGGTGGGCGGAGTGGTACGTCGAGCCGGAGAACTCCGGCTGGAGCGAGGAGCAGCGCACGGCGGTGCAGGCGACGGCGCTGATGGAGTTCGCCACGAGCGGCGTCACCACGGCGCTGTACTGGAACCCACAGCAGAAGGACGAAAACGGGTGCCCAGGCTGCCTGTGGGCGCCGAGAGAGGGCGGCGAGATGCCGATGGCCGGCCTGCTGAGCGGGTTCACCAAGTGGTTCCCCGCCGGGGTCGAGGTCACCAAGGTCCCCACCTCCGACCAGCGGATCAGAGCCATCGGCCAGGAGCGCCAGGTCGTCATGGTGAACACGTCCGGCGAAGCGGTCAACGCGACCGTCGACGGCAAGCGGGTCAGTCTGCGGCCGTACGAGATCAAGTGGGCCGGCCGGGGCATGTGAGCACCGGACGACAGCACGCCCACCGGATGGCCGTCGCTACCGCGTCGTGGCCCCCCACCAGCGCGGGTGCGGTGAGACCGACGTGCCGCCGCGGGTGACCGGCTGACACGATCGGCAACGCGGCAGCCACTCGACCGGCCCGCCGAGCCACGAGCGGCTGAAGCGGACCGGCCGGTGGAGCGACAGCGGCGCCGGACCCACGGCGGCGCACGTCGTCAGGACCTCCCGGGGAACAGCAGCACGGCGTGGGTTCCCCGGGATTTCAGTTGTTCTGCGCGATGTAGATGAAGCGTTCGATGACCACCGCGATGGCCACCACGAACGCCGGAACCGCCAGGAACAACAGGCGTTTACGCGCCTTGCGCGCCCGGTTGGGGCCGTTCAGGCGGATGATCTCATAGCCGAACAGCGCCACCCAGGTCACGACCAGCGCCCCGATGCCCACCGGCGTCCACGGCGAGGTGGGGTCGCCGCGGCCCTTGTAGGGGTGTGGCTCGGGGATCTCGGTCCCCCTGACGAACTTCTTCCAGGTGTAGAGCGCCGCGTCGTCGTTGGAGTACACCCGTTTCAGATGGGGCGAGGCGTCCAGCGCCGCGCGGAACTTCTCCCCCCAGTCCACCGGATAACCCTCGTTGAGCTGCAGGTAACTCACCTGGCCGGTGCTCACCATCAGGTACGAGTTACGTGGCTGCCCCTGCAGCGCCTTCACCGCGTCGGTGATCTTCGTCGGGTCCTTGTGCACGAGCGCCTGCTCGTTGAAGGCGACCAACTCGACGTCCCGCTCGCCCCACGGCAGGGTCGGCGTGACCTCCGGCCCCAGCTTGGGCACCAGATAAAGCACCCTGGCGCTGGGCTTGTCGTGGTCGTAGACGTAGTGCAGGGCCGCCACCTCGCCGGTGGTGACCCGCTCGAACTTCTCGTTGCCGTACCTCGCCAGCAGGAACGCCATCGCGAACACCACCGCGAAGCACGCCGCGAGCACGACCGAGATCTTCCTGGTCAGCTCGGGGTTGAAGCGCACGTTCCGCTTACGCAGCGGCACGGTCTCCTCGCGTACGTCCGCGCTGTCGGCCGGCAGGTTGGGGAAGAACGCGTACGCGGCCAGCAGGCACGCACCGGGCAGCGCGAACATGTAGATGCGCAGCCCGATCTCGCCGCCGTAGCTCTGCAGGCCCAGAGCCAGCACGGGCACGCAGAGCAGGACCAGCGCCGACCTGTCGAACACCCCGCGCCGCAGCCGCCGGAACAACCCGGCCGCCGCCAGCCCGAGGATCACCACCAGGATGCCGAGCCGGGCCTGCAACACCATCGCGTGGGCGGGGTCGGTGCCCTCGATCCGGTCGCCGGTGTTGCTGCGCAGGTTGGACAGGACGTTGCCCAGCCCACCGAAGATCGTGTCGATCTGGCTGGCCCAGAAGCCGACCGTCATGTAGCTGATCCAGGCCGCCACCACGAGCCCGAGGAAGAACGGCAGCCCCCATGTCAGCGACGTACGCTTGACCAGTAGGAACGCCGTCACCACACCGAGCATCATGAACGGCGTGATCTGGTGCGAGGCCACCGACGCGATGAAGAGCGCCAGCAACATCATGAGCATGAGCAGCTTGTCGGCCCGGTAGGTGCCGGTGTTGGCCAGCTCGCCCGGCGTCATGGCGTCGAGCCTGCCGAGCAGCTTGCGCAGGCCCTTGGGCGCGATCGGCCGGGTCCGGGGCTCGACCCGCCCGAACCATCGCAGCAGGATCGCCACGAACGCCAGATACAGGGCGAACGTGAAGCCCTGCGGCGAGAAGTAGTCCTGCCCGATCCACTGCACCAGCACGAACAGCAGCGCCGCGAACCACCGCGCCCGCGTGGTCGCCACCACCTGGCGCAGGATCAGCACGAACGGGAGCAAGTAGAGCAGGTTCGACAGGAGCGGCGTCCACTGCAGGATCGTCGTCATGTCGCTGATGCCGGCGGCCTTCGTCACGAACGCGAACAACGCGAAGAAACCCGGCCAGCCCATGCGGGCGTCGATGCTGATCGCCGTCTCGCCCGTCCTGCTGATGAACTCCACGAAACCCGCATGGATGTACGCCGTGGGGAAACGCGGCTCACTCGCCACCAGCGACCCGACGCCGTGCAGCGCGAACGCGATGGCGGCGATCTGGAACAACAGCAGGAACTTGCGGTCGGTGCTCTGGGCGACCGTGACGAAGAACGACACGATCATGATCAGGATCGCGAGGAACGCGGTGACCGGCAGCGCCGAGATCAGCCCGAGACCGTCGATGTCCGCCGGGTCCACACCACGCAGCGGCCCCGGGGAGACCTTGACGGCGAGGATGAACATGAGCAGGCCCTCAAGGACCAGCACCACGGGCAACCACCGGGGCGCGCTGGCGATCAGCGCGCTGACGCGGGCCCGCAACGCCTGCGGTTGCGCCGTCGCCCGCACCTGAGCGATCGGCCCTCCGGCCGGCCCCTGGGGTCCCTCCAGCGCCACACCTACGGGCCCCTGCGGCGGCGCCCCGACGGGCGGCGCACCCACGCCCGCGGGCGGCGCTCCGGCGCCGGCGTGGGGGCCTCCCGCCGCGGGGGGCACTGCGACGTTCGGGTTGGTGGCGCGGGAGTCATCCTCGGTGCCCGGTTTCCCGCCGAGCGCCCCGGACCACGTCCCACCGGGCGGTTGCGCATGCCCGGCCGGCTGCGGGCCGCTCGCGGATCTCGAGTCGTTACCGGTCTGAGCACCGCCGGCCGGTTGCTGCGCGTCGGCGGAAGAACCCCCGCCCTGCGCGGTGTGGGCCGAGCCGCTCGCCGGCTGCGGATGGACCGTCTGGGGCCCGCTCGCCGGCTGCGGTCGGACGGTCTGGGGTCCGCTGGCTTGTCCGGTCCCGGTTGCACTGGCCTGGCCGGTCCCGCCTTCGCCGGCCTGGCCGGTCCCGGTTGTGCTGCTCTGTCCGCGCGCGGCCGAGTTGCTGTGTTCGCGTCCGGCGGTGCCGGCTTGCTCGCGCCCGGTAGCCGCCGCGCCAGTGCCGACCTGCCCGATCGCGCGCGTCTTCTCGCTGTCGCCGACTTGCCGCGTTGCGCTGGGTTCGCCGCGTCCGCCGGCGGGTGCGCCTGTGCTTGCCCTGCCGCTGCCGCTGCCGGCGTCACCCTGTGACCTACCGGTGCCCTGCGACGTGCCGGAAGTTCGCGACGTGGCGGTGCCCTGAGGACCGCCGGGCGGCGGGGTCGGACCGCCGGATGGCTTGCCCTCGGACGGTCGTGTGCCGGTGCCGGGCTTCGTCTTGCCGGACGTCTTCGAGCCGCTGGCGGGTTTCGTACCGCCGGAGGGTTGAGCGGTGGCGGCGGCCCGCGCCGCGCCGTACGGTCGCGATCCCACGGACGGCCGCGCACCACCGGCCGGTTTCGTCTCTCCGGACGCCTGGGAACCTCCCGGCGGTTGCGAGGAACCGCCGGATGCCTGCGATCCCGCCGACGGCTCCGATGAACCGCCGGACGGTTGCGACGAACCGCCGGTCGCCTTGGAGCCCCCGGACGGTTGCGATCCACCGGGCCCCGCAGAACCGCCGGACCCCGGAGAAGCACTGGACTCCGCAGAGCCGCCGGACTCCGGAGAAGGGGCGGACTCCGGAGAAGGGGCGGACTCCGGAGAAGCACCCGGAGGTTGTGGGTCGCCCTTGCCCGACGCCGGTGGCACCGGGAGGCGGATGGCCGTGGTGCGGTCGGGGCCGGGATCGGCGGTGGTCTCGGCGGCCTCCGCCTCGCTCTCCTCAGACGTGCCGGAGCCCTCACCAGGGGGCTCGAACGTCAGCTTCGGGATGATCCCGGTAGCTTCCGGATCGAAGGGCACGTCTGAGTCCTCCTTGTCCCCGCGCGCGTCCGGGGAGCCCGTGGTCCCCGGTGTCGTCACGCCATCGCTGTCCCGTTGCCTCGCGTTGACCATCATGCGGTCCTGGACGACCCCTGAGTGACAGCCGGTCGACCTGTATCGCCGAATCCGAGAATCTTACGCAGATTTCCGAAGATCAACAGCGCCATGAGCAGTTCGCTGGCCAGCAGCCCGTATCCCACCGCGTTCACCCCGGCGAAGGGGAACAGCGCGAGCGTGGAGACCAGCACCAGGACGGCCAGCCCGATCTGGACGACGGCCAGCGTGCGCGCCCTGCTCTGGGCCCGCAGCGCGCTCAGATAAACCTCGATCAGCACCCGGGGCAGCACGGCGAGCGCCATGAGCCGCAGCAGCGTCGTGCCCTCCTCGGCGAAGGCGGACCCGAAGACGGTCAGGATGAGCGGCGCACCGGCGATCGCCACCGTGATGATGGGTACGACGATCATGAAGGCCCGCCGCAACGCCCGCCGGCAGTTCTCCGCCAGCTGGGACCGGTCGAAGGAGCCCTCGACGGTCAGCGACACCGCCATGTTCATGGCCAGCAGTTCGATCATGCTGGCCAGGGTGTGCGCCATCGAGAAACGCCCGAACGTGGCCTCGCCCACCTGGGTGGCGATGACCACGGGCACCAGGTAGACGATGGCCAGGATCGACAGCGTCCCGGGGAAGTCGCCGGCCAGGAACCTTCCAATCTCGCGCAGACGAGGGGGCTGCTGCTCCGCGCCGGCCTGCCTGGTGTGCCGGGGCACCACGACGCCGAAGATCAGGAAGTTGATCGGGATCAGGGCGAGCGCAGTCGGGATGACCCAGGAGGCGAAGATGCCGCCCGTGGGCAGCGCGCCGGCGAGCGCCACCAGCAGGCCCATCTTGACCAGGCCGAAGATGAGGTTGTTCAACGGTACGAACGGCGCCCTGCGCAGGCCGGTCAGTACGACGTCCTGGAGGGTGAAGACGGCCCACACCACCACGGACGCCAGGAAGAACAGTCCGGGCCCGAACCCGGCGAGCACGGAGTAGGTCTCGCCCCACAGCGGCAGCGTCAGCAGGAAGCCGACCGCCGCGACCCCGCCCGTGGCGGCGGCCAGGCCGTACCCGCGCAGGATGAGCTCGGGCGTGCGGCGGCCGGCCACCGGCAGGTAGCGGGCGAGCGCACCGACGAACCCGAGCGCGACCAGCGACGCGAACAACCGCATCGCGGTGATCACCGCCTGGCCGCGGCCGAACTCCTCGGGGGAGTAGTAGTGGGCGGCCAGCAGCCAGTAGCCCATGCCGAGCACGCCGGTGATGACCGTGTTCGCCATGAGCGCGTAACCCTGCCGGAAGAGCGGGTTGCGCAGGTCGACGAGGATCCGTCCCCAGACCCTAGACATTGCCGCGCACCCGCTGCAGCCCGTACCTCGTCCTGCGCACGACGGCGTACCCCTTGGTGAGGATGCGCTCGCGCATGTAGATGAGAGGTACGGCGGTGCCTTCGACGGCGCGCTTGAACATGTTGATGGTCGTGCCCTTGCCGACCGTCAACCGGGGGATGGCCAGCATGTCGTGCCGGTCCGCGGCGATCGTGTTGCTGACGGCGCAGGCGGCGAAATAGCCGGCCTTGCGCACCTCACGGCGTACGCGGGCGCTGGAGTAGCCGTAGGGGTAGGCCATGGTGGCGACCGGCGCGCCGATCTTCTCCTCCAGCAGGCCCTTGTTCCTGCGCAGCTCCTGACGCAGGTCCTCGATGCGGAGCTGGTCGAGCTGGGGGTGGCTGTGGCTGTGGCCGCCGATCTCGATGCCGGTCTGCGCGGCTTCGCGGGCCTGCCCCCAGGACAGCATGCCGTCCAGGGGCCTGCCCGCCGCGTCCTTGCCCGCATCGGACACCCAGCCGCTGGTCAGGAAGACCGTGGCAGGGAAGTTGTAGCGTTCGAGCAGCGGCAGCGCGTGGCTGTGGAAGTCGGCGTAGCCGTCGTCGAAGGTCACCACGATCGGCTTGTCGGGCATGGATCGGCCGTTGTTCTTGTTGAGTGAGGCCACCAGGTCGCCCAGCGTGAGCGGGGTGAAGCCGCGCTCCGACAGGTAGGCCAGCTGCTCGGCGAGGTCGGAGGGCCGCACCGAGTGCGGCCGCGTCTCGTCGTTGGGGCTGTCGGTGACCGAGTGGTACATCAGGATCGGGACACGGATCATGAGCGCGCCGCCTTCAGTCGTGCCGTGCCCACCACGTAGCCCCAGGTCGTCCAGGCCAGCCCGATGACGATCGCGGCGGCCCTGCCGAGCCCTCCGACGTCGCCCCGCAGGGCCTCGCCGATCCCGCGCAGCGCGCCGAGCGGCAGTGTCTTGATCGCGTGCGCCCGCTCGCTGGCCAGCCCGTCCTGGGTGCCGACCTCCTGCGTCACCAGGGCCTTCGACAGGCCCTCCGCGTAGCATCTGGACCGGAAGTAGGCGAAGCCCTCGCGCTGCTTCGACACCTTGTGCCCGATCACCGCGCGCGGCTCGAACAGCATGACGGAGCCGGGTTTGCGCTGGGTGAGCCGGATGCAGAACTCGGTCTCCTCGCAGCCCAACGGGCGCGACCTGCGACCCTGGACGCTGCGCCCGATGCCGCTGTGGAAGCCGCCCACCTCGGACACGACGTCGCGCAGGAAGGCGGCGTTGCCGCCCATCACGTTGCGGATCGGCGCCCTGACCGCGGGCATGCCGCGGTAGGTGCAGCCGACCGTCCAGTCGAACTCGTACGGGAACCACCGCGGCCGCCTGCCGGACGCCCACAGGGGGTCGGTGCGACCGCCCACGCCCACCACGCCGGATTCCTGGAAGCCCTCCTCCAAAGCTTCCAGCCATCCGGCATCGGCGACGGCGTCGTCGTCGAGGAACGCGATGATCTCACCGTTGGCCGTGGCCACGCCGGTGTTCTTGCCTCCGGACAACCCCTGCTCGTGCGTGTTCTCCACCACGATGGCCTGTGGATATTCGCGTTTGAGCTTGAGGTGCAGGTCGGGGTTGTGGTCGACCACCAGGATCAGCTCGTGGGCCGGGCGGGTCTGGTTCTCGACCGACTCGACTGCCTGCCTGATGTCCTCCCACCGGTCCTCGGTGTAGACGCAGATGACAACAGACGTGTTCACAACGGTCCTTTTTATGCGACGCCTCGGTCAGCGGCAGGGGCGGCGG
>NZ_JAAAHR010000183.1:0-18664 GCF_009908215.1 Nonomuraea sp. K271
GACCCCGGGCGTGCCCGGGGTCGCCGCGCTGCTATGCGCTATGTGGTTATCTCATCACGACCAGCGCCGGTCAGCGCTCGTCGTTAGGGGCAACTGTTGGGGTTTCGCTGAGTCGAGCCGACTCGTCCAGGATGTCGGCGCCCTTCTCGCGCAGCGCTGCGATGTGCTGACGCCCATGATGGGCACAGAACAGCAGCTCCCCACCCACAGGCAGGGTCGCGCGAATGTAGGCCTGGGCACCGCAGCGGTCGCAGCGGTCGAGGGCCGTCAGCGGCTTAACGGGGGCGAGAGCTCCAGTCACGTATCGCCTTTCGGGTCACCCCCGCCGAAGCGAGGATCTGGCGTCAGTCACTTGGAACAACATCTAACCGGACGTGGACGTTCCCAACCGCCCCCTCTCTACGCCCAGAGCGGAATGTGTCGGGAAGTAATGATGATCAGCCGGTTGGTAACAGCAAACGCGGCTCCATGGCAAGCTTGTACGCGCGCGTGCGGGAAGAACGGTAAGCTACGCACACGTGTTCGATCCCTAGACTCAGAGGAGCTGGAGTGACGCTAGTGGAGGCGGGTTACACGGCTCGTCACCTGTCGGTGCTTGAGGGCCTCGAGGCCGTCCGCAAGCGACCCGGCATGTATATCGGGTCCACCGACAGCCGCGGGCTCATGCACTGCCTCTGGGAGATCGTGGACAACAGCGTCGACGAGGCGCTCGCGGGTCACTGCAACCGGATCGAGGTCGAGCTCTACGCCGACGGCTCCATCGAGGTGCGCGACAACGGCCGCGGCATCCCCGTGGACATCGAGCCCAAGAGCGGCCTGGCCGGCGTGGAGCTCGTCTACACGAAGCTGCACGCGGGCGGGAAGTTCGGCGGCGGCTCCTACGCCGCGTCCGGCGGTCTGCACGGCGTCGGCGCCTCCGTGGTGAACGCCCTGTCCTCGCGGCTCGACGTGGAGGTCGATCTCGACGGCAGGGTGCACGAGATCAGCTTCCGCCGCGGTGTCACCGGACTCTTCGACGGAGAAGGGCCGACGGCCAAGTTCAGGAAGAAGCCCGGGCTGCGCGTTGGCGAGAAGCTGTCGAAAAAGGTCACCGGCACGCGCGTGCGCTTCTGGGCCGACAAGCAGATCTTCCTGCCTGACGCCGAGGTCTCGCTCGACGAGATCCACGTGCGGCTGCGTCAGACCGCGTTCCTGGTGCCGGGGCTGACCCTCGCGGTCTATGACAGCAGGCACGAGGAGCGCATCGAGGAGGAGTTCCGCTTCGACGGCGGCATCTCCGAGTTCACCGAGTTCCTGGCCCGTGACGAGGCCGTCTGCGACGTGCTGCGCCTGCAGGGCTCCGGCCACTTCCACGAGACCGTGCCGGTCCTCGACGACCAGGGCCACATGACGCCCACGCAGGTGGAGCGCGAGCTGCTCGTCGACGTGGCGGTCCGCTGGGGCAAGGGCTACGAGTCGACCGTGCGTTCGTTCGTCAACGTCATCGCCACGCCCAAGGGCGGCACCCACCTGAGCGGTTTCGAGCGCGGGCTGGTGCGCACGGTCAACGAGGTGCTGCGCGAGACGCGCCTGCTCAAGAACGGCGACGACCCGGTGACGAAGGACGACATCTCCGAGGGTCTGACCGCAGTGGTCGCCGTCCTGGTTCCCGAGCCCCAGTTCGAGGGCCAGACCAAGGAGGTGCTCGGCACCTCCGCGGCCACCCGCATCGTCTCCCACGTGGTCTCCCGCGAGCTCAGGGAGTTGTTCACCAACCCCCCGCGCGGCTACAAACAGCCGCTCAGGGCCGTCCTGGAGAAGATCGTCGCGGCGGCCAAGGCCCGCATCGCGGCCCGTGAGCACCGCGACAACCAGCGGCGCAAGAGTGCGCTGGAAAGCTCAGCGCTCCCGGCGAAGCTGGTCGACTGCCGCAGTGACGACGTCGACCGCAGCGAGTTGTTCATCGTCGAGGGTGACTCGGCGCTGGGCACGGCCAAACTGGCCCGCGACTCGGAGTTCCAGGCGCTGCTGCCGATCAGAGGCAAGATCCTCAACGTCCAGAAGGCCTCTGTGAGCGACATGCTCAAGAACGCCGAGTGCGCCGCCATCATCCAGGTGGTCGGGGCCGGTTCGGGACGCTCGTTCGACATCGAGGCGGCTCGCTACGGCAAGGTCATCCTCATGGCCGACGCCGACGTCGACGGCGCCCACATCCGCTGCCTGCTGCTGACCCTCTTCCACCGCTACATGCGGCCGATGGTGGAGGCGGGGCGCGTGTTCGCCGCGGTGCCGCCGCTGCACCGCATCGAGCTGACCAACCCCGGCAGGGGCAAGGAGAAATACATCTACTGCTACTCCGACGCCGAGTTGCAGAAGGTGCTGCGCGATCTGGAGCGGCGCGGCAAGCGCTGGAAGGACCCGGTGCAGCGTTACAAGGGTCTGGGCGAGATGGACGCCGACCAGTTGGCCGAGACGACGATGGATCCGCGCCACCGCATCCTGCGGCGGGTCCGCATCGAGGACGCCGAGGGCGCCGAGCGCATCTTCAGCCTGCTGATGGGCAGCGACGTCGCGCCGCGCCGCGAGTTCATCGTCAGCAGCGCGGCCGAAGTGGATCGCGACCACATCGACGCATAACGCCCCGCGGCACGTCGAGAGGGGTGCCCGCGACGCGCCTCCGCCACCTTTTCCGTGCAAGACATACGAGCAGGGGCGTCGCGGCCGGCAGCATGTACGCAGGCACAGCCGGCCACGTGCTCGTACGCAGCCGGCCCGGCCGGAAGCACGCCAGGATGAGCAGAACGAGACCCGCGCGGCAGGCCGGCACGTGCAGTTCGCGACCGCCCCCACAACGCGACGCTCACCATGCCCGGTTCCAGCACTGTCAGCCCGTCCATGAACACGCCGTCCATGAACACGCCGTCCATGAACACGCCGTCCACGAACACGCCGTCCACGAACACGCCGGTCACGCGCTCGCCCGTCGCGCTGACCTCATGGCTGACTGCATGAGTCGCCTCCTGAGCCGGGAGCAGAAGTTCCTGGAGCGGAGCCTTCGCAGGACCTCAGGCAGCCCCCCGAGCCGCCTCCCGGCGGTGGCTCTCCGCTGGGCCGACTGCACCGGCCAAGGACCATGGCCGGCCGTGGCGGTGTCCGCGTGATGCCTTCTCCATGCACGAGGTTCCGAGGGCGCGGTTTGATGGCGACCTCGGAATGAGCGACGCCGGTGCTGCTCAAGCCGCGCAGGCCTCTCTGAGGGTGCTGGAGCAGCGCTGAGGGGCGGAGCTGGATTCCGGGGCGTCCGGTGCACTGACGTGGCCACAGGAACGCCTGGGGCGGCCGGGACGCCGGCGGGAGGGGCGACCGTCAGGCCGCCGAGGGGTCCGGTCTCGGCGCGGGGGTCAGCAGGCCGGTGTGCACGTCGTAGATGGCTCCGGCCACCGGCAGGTTCTGCGGCAGGAACGGGGTGCTGCGGATCCGGATGAGATCGTGGCGCAGCGCCTCGTCCTGGTCGGGCACGGTGTGGAACTCGAGGCTGCGGGTGTCGACTCCTTGTTCGCCGGTGAGCGCGTGCACGTCGGAGTCCGTCACCTTGGACATGCCGCAGTCGGTGTGCGGCATCACCAGCACCCGGTCGACACCCAGCAGGTAGACGGCGAGCACCAGAGTACGCAGCACGTCGTCCGTGACCCGGGCGCCGGCGTTGCGCAGGATCTTGGCGTCGCCCGGTTTCAGGCCCAGCAGTCCGAGCGGGTCGATGCGGGAGTCCATACAGGTCACCACGGCCAGCCCGCGGGATGCCCGTCCGGTGAGGGTGGAGTTTCCGAACTCCTTGGCGAACTTCGCGTTGGCGGCGTACAGGTCGTCGAACGCTCTCATGACCACAAATATCCCTCACGCACCGGAAAACATGCGCCCCGGGGGGTCACGAATGGCCCGACTTGGCAAACCTCCCACGAGCGTCCTTCTCTCTGCGTGATGATGTCGTAGCCGTACGTACGGGAGCTAAGAAGGTTGCTCGTGAGTAGGTCCGAATCCCTTGCCGCGTTTCTCCGTGTTCAGGCCTGGCGCCGCCTCGACCGCGTGGAGTCCAACGACGACGGTCGCAACGCCAGGAGCGCGCTGGCGCTCCTCGACACCGCCGCCTACGCGGCCTGTCTCCCCGACGACGATCCGCTCATCCTCATGCTGGACGAGGCGGGTTGTTACGGGCCGCTGGGCTGCGAGGAATTCGACCCGGGGGAGGCGGCCACCCGGCTGATCCGGCGCTGGGAGGGCGGCGAGCCGCACGAGTTGCTGCTCGCGATCCCGTCCGTCATCGCGGCCTCCGGCTGACGGGCCCCGCGCCCCGGCAGAGGAGCGAGACGTTCAGGCGGGAGCGTTGCCGGGCTTCCATTTGATGCCGCACCCGAGTGACGGGTGCTGCTCCTCCGGTACGGGGTCGCCCGCCAGCACGGCGTCGATGGCCGCCCGCAGGGACGCGCCGGTCACCCGCTCGGCGTTGCCCGGCCGGGAGCCGTCGAACTCGCCGCGGTAGGCGAGGCGCAGCTCCGCGTCGTACAGGAAGAAGTCGGGTGTGCACGCCGCCCGGTAGGCCTTGGCCACCTCCTGGCTCTCGTCCAGGAGGTAGGGGAACGTGAACCCGGCCCGCTCCGCCTGCTCCGCGAGGTGTGTCGGGTCGTCATCCGGGTAGTTGACGCTGTCGTTGCTGGAGATGGCGACGATCGACAGTCTCGCGTCGTAGTCGGCGGCCAGTGCGCCGATGCCGTGCTCGATGTGCCGTACGTAGGGGCAGTGGTTGGACAGGAAGATGACGAGGGTGGCGGGTGAGCCCTTGAGGTCTTCCAGCGAGACGCTGCCGCCGTCGATGGCGGTCAGGTCGAAGGCAGGCGCGGGAGTGCCGAGCGGAACCATGAACGAGTTGGCAGCCATGGCAACATTCTTGTCTCCGATCGGCCATGCAAAACGGCCGGGAAGGTGAATTGATGAGCGGCATCGCGCAGTTCCGGACCATCGCGTTCGATTGCCCCGACCCCCAAGGACTTGCGCAGTTCTACTCGAACCTCCTCGGGTGGCCGATCACGTCCTCCGAGGAGGACTGGGTGGTGGTCAGCGACGGCGGGCCGCCCAGGCGGTTGGCCTTCCAGCTCGCCCCCGACCACCAGCCGCCCGCCTGGCCCGACCCGCACCACCCTCAGCAGATCCACCTCGATCTCACCGTGGACGACATGGACGAGGCCGAGGCGCAGGCCATCAAGATCGGCGCGCGCAAGCACGAGCACCAGCCGAGCGAGGAGGACAGCTTCCGGGTGTTCCTCGATCCGGCCGGTCACCCGTTCTGCCTCTGCCGGCCCTGAACGACGCTCCGGTCCGGCGACCCCCGCCCGGGTCAGGGGGATTGCTCCCCTGGCCGGGCCGCCGGGAGCGGGCCGGGACCGGCCCCGCCACACCGGGGCCGATCCCCACGTCAGCGGATCGACCGGGCCAGCAGGTCCACCGCCTTCCCGTACGCTCCCGCAGCCAGCTCGTGGTCGGCCGCGGCCTGCAGGTCGGGCCGCTTGCCCGCGTGCTGCGCGACGTCCCTGGCGACCGAGACGAGCGCGTCGGCCTCGGCGTACGAGACGCTCCCGGAGCGTTCGAGCAGCGCCGCGGCCGCTTCGAGCGCGCCCAGCACCAGCCGTGTGTCGCGGACGGTGCCGTCGGCGTGCCAGTGGCGGCCAGGCAGGGCGGGCGTCAGCAGCAGGGCCGCGGCCTTCGAGCGGCTGTCACCGCGGGCCAGCTCGTGCTGTACGGCCTTGAGCCGGTCGCGGGCGCGGTCGGTGCGCAGCCCCCACCCGTACGGGAACAGCGGGTCGTAGGCGGCGTCGCCCACGTTGATCGGCACCTGCTCCGTCGAGCGGAACCACGTGAACGGCAACCGCCCGGTGTACGGCACCGCGCCGAAGAGAGGGCCGGCCACGCCGTCGCCCTCGGTGCCCGGCAGCCAGGAGGCGACCACGGCCTCGACGCCCGACAGGTCGCCGAGCACCATCGGACGCCCTGATACCACCAGGACGGCGCACTTCATCGCCCCGCACACCCGGTCGACGGCGGCCCGGTCGGCGGGGGACAGCTCCAGCGTGCGGCCCGCGCGTCCCACGTCGCCCTGGCCCTCGGCGTACGGCGTCTCGCCCACCACAACGACGCCCACGTCGTGTCCCGCCAGCCCGGCGGAGGCGTCCCGCGAGTACGTCACGGACCCGGCGCGCGACCGGACCGCCTGCAGGATCGTGGTGCCGGTGGTGATCGGACCGGACGAACCCTGCCAGCTGATCGTCCAGCCCCCCGACTGGTTGCCGATGTCGTCGGCGTTCGAGCCGGCCACGTACACCTTGGCGCCGCGACGCAGCGGCAGCAGGTCGCCCTCGTTCTTCAGCAGCACCTGCGACTTCGCCGCCGCCGTACGGGCGACCGCGCGGTGCGCCGCCGAGCCCACGTCGCCGAGACGGGAGCGGTCGGCGTACGGACGCTCGAACAACCCCAGCCGGAACTTCTGGGTCAGGATCCTCGCGACCGCGTCGTCCACCCGCGCCATCGGCACCCGGCCCGCTTCGACCTCGGCCTTGAGCGCGCCGGTGAACTCCTGGTAGGCGTACGGGACCATGATCATGTCGAGTCCGGCGTTGACCGACGTGCGCACGTCGCTCGGGTAGTCGCCGGGGATCTGGTCGATGGCCTGCCAGTCGCTGATCACGAACCCCTTGAACCCGAGCCTGCCCTTGAGCGTGCCGTTGATCAGCTCGTCGTGGGCGTGCATCTTCAGCGGCCCGTCGCCGAAGTCCATGCTGGAGAACGACGGCATCACGGTGGCCACGCCGCGCTCGACCGCCTCGGCGAACGGCGCCAGGTGGAGCGCTGCCAGCTCCGCGCGGCTGGTCCGGGTGACGCCCTGGTCGATGGTGTAGTCGCCGGTGGAGGACGACCCGTACGCGGTGCCGCCGTCACCCACGTAGTGCTTGGCCGTGGCCAGCACCCCGTTGTCCTGCAGCCCGTCGATGACGGTGGCCATCCGCGTCACCAGGGCGGGGTCCTCGCCGAACGACTCGTACGCCCGGCCCCACCGGTCGTCGCGGGAGACGCACAGGCAGGGGGCGAAGTTCCACGGGATGCCGGTGGCCTTGACCTCCCTCGCGGTGATCTCGCCCGCCTGCTCGACGAGCTCCGGGTCGCGGGCGGCGCCCAGGCCGACGTTGTGGGGGAAGATCGTCGCTCCGACCACGTTGTTGTGCCCGTGCACCGCGTCGACGCCGTAGATCAGCGGCACCTGCAGGCGGGTCTGCCGGGCCTGGAGCTGGAAGGCGTCGATCATGTCGGCCCACCCCTCCGGCGTGTTCGTGGCGGGCGCCGACCCGCCGCCCGACAGCAGCGAGCCGAGCCGGTACGTGGCGATGTCGCTCTGCTTGGCCAGCGCTCCGCGCTCTGCCTGCGTCATCTGGCCGACCTTCTCCTCCAGCGTCATCCTGCCGAGCAGGTCGGAGACGCGGTCCCTGACGGGTTTGCGGGCGTTCAGGTACGGCAGGTCGTGCGCGTTGATGGCGATGACCGGCGGCTCGGCCGGTGGCCGCGTGCCCGTGCCCGCCAACTCGATCGGGATGGTCTCCGCGACCTCGCTCCGCCGGTCCTTGCCGATCTCGACGGTGAACGACCGCGCCGAGCCCGAAGCGGTGCCGGCGGGGAACGTCAGCGTGCCCTGGGCCGGCCGGTAGTCGTCGCCGGAGGTCGCGGTGCCCGTGCCGGTCCTGTAGTCCACGGCCAGGTCGTCGGGTAGCGGCTCTCCGGTGGCCGTGGTGATCGTGACCCTGACCCGTACCCTGTCCTTCTCGTCCGCCGGATAGACGGGCCGGTCCGTGGACAGCCGCACGGGGCGCGGGGGAGCGGTCCCGTACACCTGCACCTCGTCCCAGCGCAGGGTGCCCTGCGCTGTGGGCAGGCGCATCCCGTAGCCCCACATGGCGACCAGGTTCAGCTCACCGTCGGTCGGGGCGCCGCCCGGCTGGTGGTCGGCGCGGCGGGTGAAGCTCTCGAACGGCACCTTCACCTGGCGCCAGCCCGCCGTGTCGTCGGTGAACGACGACTCGAACAGCTCCGAGCTGCCCGGTCCGCCGCCGCCGTCCTTGAGCTCGAAGAAGATCTTCTGACCGGAGCCGGTGCCGTTCACCCAGAAGGAGAAGCCCTCGTACGCGGACCAGTCCTGGGCGGCGGCCAGGTCGTGGGACCAGCCGCCCCACTGGCTGACGTTGTAGACCGAGGTGAGTACCCGGTTCGTGGCGGCCGCCTGCGGCCGGGTGGCGTCGGGCTCGACGGTGAGCGCCGGGGTCGACGCCGCGTCGTTGCCCCAGGCGTACACGCCGGCGGGCACGCCGTCCGACTCGAAGTCGGTGATGGTGAGCGGCTCGGCCGCGGCCGCGGCGGGTGGGGCGACGATGAGCGAGCCGGCCAGGGCGAGGGCGGCCGCCCAGAACGGGGGTCGGGATGGGAACACGGTGCCTCCAGTCGAAGGGGTGAGAGAGCGCTCTCCCACACCATCGGGGGTAAGGCACATTTCATAACATCCACCCACTCGGCACCGTGAGTGCCTGGCACGCGAGGGCGCCGGTGCGACCTCCGGCCCATCCAGACCCCGAGCGCCCCGGCCCGCCCTCCACCTGCCGCTTCACCGGGCGTCGGCGTCTCAGCGACCGCGTACCGCGTTGTCCGGCACCTCGCGCCACTCAGGGCTCACGCCTGCACAGGCCGCTCGGCCGACGCGCGTCCGGGCCGGCGGGCTTCAAGCGTCCGTCATCGTGAACACGGTCACGCCTGCGAAACGTCGGCCGATCGACGGGCTGTCCTGCCACCCCTGCGGAGCCGTCGGCGTCGGCTCTACGCGCCCGCCACCGGCACCCCGGTCGTCGGCCGCGTCGACCCGGTGTCCCCGGCAGCATGGGGGCGCCGGGGAACGTCCGGCTCCTGCACCACGGGTCACTCCTCCGGAGGTGTTTCCTCGTCGGCCGGGGCGCCAGGGCCGGCGGCGAGGGCGCCGCCGACGGCGCCGATCGTGTGGGTGAGACGCACGCCGGAGCCGTCTCGCCGGCCCAGCTCCTCCGGTAGAGGCACCGGCTTGCCCACCGTGGAAACCGCCTTGGCCGGAGCCGGTCCGGCCCAGGCCAGCAGGAGTTCGTCCTCGCCCTTCAGGAACCGCTGGGCCCGCACGCCGCCCGTGGCCCGGCCCTTGGCGGGGAACTCGGCGTAGTCGGACACCTTGCCGCCGCCCACCTGCGTGCCGGGCAGCGCCGTGGACGAACCGGCGATCGTGACCACATGGCCGGGGCGTTCCGGGTCGACGGCGCCGAACCAGATCACCCGCGCGTCACCGTCGAGGCGGATGCCCGCCATGCCCCCCGCGGGACGCCCCTGCGGGCGCACCAGCTCGGCGGAGTAACGCAGCAACTGGGCGTCGGAGGAGATGAACACCAGGTCGTGGTCCTCCGACACCAGCTCGACGGCGCCCACCACGCGGTCGCCCTCCTTGAGCGTGATGACCTCGAAGTCGTCGCGGTTGGCCGGATAGTCGGGCACCACCCGTTTGACCACGCCCTGCGCCGTGCCCAGCGCCAGGCCGGGACCGTCGGGGTCGAGGGCGCCGAGGCCGACGACCTTCTCGTCGGGCTCGAGTGAGACGTATTCGGAGACGGGATGGCCGCCCGACAACGACGGCGGGTTGGCCGAGGGCGGCAGCGTCGGCAGGTCGACGACCTGGACGCGGATCAGCCGGCCGTGCGAGGTGACCACGCCCACCTCACCGCGTACGGAGGTGCGTACGACGGAGACGAGCACGTCGTGCGCGGTGCGCTCGCCCTCGCCCGCGAGCGGCGAGGCGTCGGAGGTGCGGGCCAGCAGGCCGGTCGAGGACAGCAGCGCCAGGCACGGGTCGTCGGCCACCTGGAGCGACTGGATCGGGGTGCGGGCGACGCCCGGCGCCTCCAGCAGCACGGTCCTGCGCGGCGTGCCGTAGCGCTTGGCCACGTCGGCCAGCTCGCCCGAGACCACCTGGCGGAGCCTGGCGGGTGAGGAGAGGATCTCGGTCAGCGCGGCGATCTCGTCGCTCAGCGTCTGCTTCTCGCGGTCGAGCTCCAGCTTGTCGTATTTGGTCAGCCGGCGCAGCGGCGTGTCGAGGATGTAGGCGGCCTGGATCTCGGACAGCTCGAAGACGTCCATCAGGCGGGTGCGGGCCTGCGCCGAGTCGTCGGAGGACCGGATGACCTGGATGACCTCGTCGATGTTGAGCAGCGCGATGATGAGGCCGTCGACCAGGTGCAGGCGCTCCTGGCGCTTGCGGCGGCGGAACTCGGACCTGCGGCGGACGACCTCGATGCGGTGGTCGACGTAGACCTGGAGCATCTCGCGCAGCCCGAGCGTGCGCGGCTGGCCGTCGACCAGCGCGACGTTGTTGATGCCGAAGGTCTCCTCCATCGGCGTCAGCCGGTAGAGCTCTTCCAGCACGGCCTCGGGGATGAACCCGTTCTTGATCTCGATGACCAGGCGCAGGCCCTTGTGCCGGTCGGTGAGGTCTTTGAGATCGGCGATGCCCTGCAGCTTCTTGCTGGTCACCAGCTCTTTGATCTTGGCGACCACGCGCTCGGGGCCGACGTTGTAGGGGAGCTCGGTGACGACGATGCCCTTGCGGCGCGGGGTGATCTGCTCGACCGCGCACGTGGCGCGCATGCGGAACGTGCCACGCCCGCTCTCGTACGCGTCGCGCACCCCCTGCAGCCCGATGATCGAGCCGCCGGTCGGCAGGTCGGGCCCCGGCACGTATTTCATCAGCTCGTCGAGCGTCGCCTCGGGCTTCTTGATCAGATGGCGGGCCGCGGCCACGACCTCGGTGAGGTTGTGCGGGGCCATGTTGGTGGCCATGCCGACCGCGATGCCGCTCGTGCCGTTGACCAGCAGGTTGGGGAAGGCCGACGGCATGACCGTGGGCTCGGTCTCCTGGCCGTCGTAGTTGGGCTTGAAGTCGACGGTGTCCTCGTCGAGCGACTCGACCATGAGCATCGCCCCCGGGGCCAGCCTGGCCTCGGTGTAACGCATGGCGGCGGGCGAGTCGTCGGGGGAGCCGAAGTTGCCGTGGCCGTCAACGAGCGGCAGGCGCATGGAGAACGGCTGCGCCAGCCGGACGAGCGCGTCGTAGATGGCGCTGTCGCCGTGGGGGTGCAGCTTGCCCATGACGTCGCCGACGACGCGCGAGGACTTGACGTGGCCGCGGTCGGGGCGCAGGCCCATCTCGCTCATCGAGTAGAGGATGCGCCGCTGCACCGGCTTGAGGCCGTCACGGGCGTCGGGCAGGGCGCGCTGGTAGATCACCGAGTAGGCGTATTCGAGGTAGCTCGTGCGCATCTCGGAGGAGACGTCGATGTCGACGATCCGCTCCTCGAAGTCCTCGGGTGGGGGTGCAGTCGTGCGTCGGGCCATCTTGTGCTGCGCGGCTGCCTCGGTCGTCGCGCCGAGGGGAAGCGCATCCTCCTTCTGTCCTTGTGCGGTAACCGTAACCGTCAGCCCGGCGAAGCGGCGTCAGGTCGGCGGGTGGGGCGTCGACGTAAGCTCTCCCGGTCGCGGCGCGATGGCGGCCGAAGGCGCGTGCGGGCACGAGACCGGTGCGGGTGTGACGTTTTCGCCCCTGGAGATGATGGCACGAGCCAGGCGCCCTATGACGTATCCATGGCGTTGCTCATGCCTGCGCAGGCCCGATGCGGGGCCGCGCGGGCGTGGGCCGCTGCCGTCAAGACGCCTCCTCGGTGACGATCCGGTGCCGGGGAGTGTGCGCTGCGCGCCTTTCCGGCGTCAAGATGATACGCGATCCGGACCACTTCTCGTAAGCATGTTCGATCGTGCGTCTTCTTGACCAAGCAATTGCTTGGGTGTTACGTTCCGGACACGAGGGTCCCCGTCGTCTTCGGAGGCGTCATGATCGAGTTTCACCCCGTGACGAAGCACATCGGCGCCGAGGTCACCGGGGTCGATCTGCGTAAGCCGCTCTCGCCGGAAGAGGTCACCACCCTGCGCCAGGGCTGGCTCGAGCACCTCGTGCTGTTCTTCCGCGACCAGCACATCGACGACGAGCACCACCTCCAGTTCGCCCTCAACTTCGGCACGCTCAACCACCCCGCCTTCAAGAAGGACTCCACCAGCCCCATCCACGTGCTCGACCAGACCTCGCCCAAGGGCGAAGGCGGCGACGAGTGGCACAGCGACAACACCTTCGAGCCGATCCCGCCGATGGGCTCGCTGCTGCGCTGCGTCCAACTGCCCAGCGTGGGCGGTGACACGTGCTGGGCCAACACCTACCTGGCGTACGAGGCCCTCTCGCCGTCGCTGCAGCGGCTGTGCGACGAGTTGAGCGCCGTGCACGACATCACGATGTCGATGAAGAAGGCCATCTCCAAGGGGCACCCGTTCGACCTGGCCGAGATCCAGGCCAAGTGGCCGCCGATCGAGCGCCCGGTCGTCCGCGTGCACGCCGAGACCGGCCGCAAGGCCCTTTTCGTCAACCGCGCGTCGACGACCCGTCTGGTGGGGCTGAGCGACAGGGAGAACGAGGCGCTCCTGCCCTTCCTCATCGACCACATCCGCTCGCCCGAGTTCCAGCTGCGGCTGCGGTGGCGGCCGGGGACGCTGGCCTTCTGGGACAACCGCCCCACCCAGCACTACGCGGTCGCCGACTACACCGAACGCCGCCGCATGCACCGCGTCACCATCAACGCCTTCCCGGAGCACGCCGACGCGTAGTCTCGGTGAACCGCCCGGGCGAGCCCCCGTAGGCGATGTCGCGTGCGGCCGGGCCGAAGAACACGACGACGGCCGCCAGGGTGCGGCCGGCGGTGACGTTGATGAGCACCTGCCGGTCGGGCACCTGGTCCAGGGTGGGGGAACGCGGGGTGGTAAAGGTCCAGACCTCGGTGCCCTCGCCGCCTGCCGTGGCCAGGACCAGGGCGACCAGGCTGACTATTCTTGCGGTTCGGGGGACTGCGGAGCAGATATGACGGCTACGAGTCCCATTCCGTCGTGCGGACCTGGTAACAAGGGAGGCATGATTGACGCCCCCGATGCCGGGATGCTACGGGAAGAGGCCGAGACGCGGCTGCGGGCCCTGGCGGGCGAGCACGCCGTGCTCCGCGACGACCAGTGGGCCGCCATAGAGGCGCTCGTGATCGACCGCCGCAGGGTGCTCGTCGTGCAGCGCACCGGATGGGGCAAGTCGGCGGTCTACTTCGTGGCCACCGCGCTCCTGCGCGAGCTCGGCGAGGGCCCCACCGTCATCGTCTCCCCGCTGCTGGCCCTCATGCGCAACCAGATCGCCGCCGCCGAGCGCGCCGGAATCAGGGCCGTCACCATCAACTCCGCCAACCCGGAGGCGTGGGAGGAGATCTACGGCCAGGTGGCCGACGGCATGGTCGACGTGCTGCTGGTCAGCCCCGAGCGGCTCAACAACCCCGACTTCCGCGACAACGTCCTGCCCGAGCTGGCCGAGAGCGCCGGGCTGGTCGTCGTCGACGAGGCTCACTGCATCTCCGACTGGGGCCACGACTTCAGGCCCGACTACCGCAGGCTGGCGACGTTGTTCGGCGACCTGCCGCCGGGCATCCCCGTGCTCGCCACCACCGCGACCGCCAACGCGCGCGTCACCCGCGACGTGGCCGAGCAACTGCGCCTTCCGCCGGAGCTGCGGCCCGAGGGCGGCGACGACACACTCGTGCTGCGCGGGCCGCTGGAACGCGAGAGCCTTCACCTGAGCGTCGTTCGCCTACCGTCCGCCGAGCAGCGACTGGCCTGGCTGGCCCAGACGCTGCGCGAGCTGCCCGGCTCCGGCATCGTCTACACCCTCACGGTGGCCGCCGCCCACGAGATCTCCGGCTATATGCGCGAGCAGGGACTGGAGGTGGCCGCCTACTCCGGCCAGACCGAGCCGGCCGAGCGGCTGGCGGCCGAGGACGCGCTGCTGCGCAACGAGATCAAGGCGCTGGTGGCGACGAGCGCGCTCGGGATGGGGTTCGACAAACCCGATCTCGGGTTCGTGGTGCACGTGGGCGCGCCGCAATCACCCGTCGCCTACTACCAGCAGGTCGGGCGGGCCGGCCGCGGCGTCGAACGGGCGGAGGTCATCCTGCTGCCCGGCACGGAAGACCGCGACATCTGGGCCTATTTCGCGTCCCTGGCCTTTCCCCCCGAGCCGGTCGTACGCACCACCCTCCAGACCCTCGAAGAGCGCGGCGTCATGTCCACCCCCGCGCTCGAAACGGCCGTCGACCTGAGCCGCGGCCGGCTGGAGATGATGCTCAAGGTCCTCGACGTCGACGGCGCGGTACGCCGGGTCAAGGGCGGCTGGGAGGCCACCGGCCGGCCCTGGGACTACGACGCCGAGCGTTACGCCCGCATCGCGGCAGAGCGCAAGGCCGAGCAGGACGCCATGCTCGCCTACCTGACCACCTCCGAGTGCCGGGAGCAGTTCCTGCGCAGGCACCTCGACGACGAGACCGCCACGCCGTGCGGCCGCTGCGACAACTGCACCGGCACGCACCGCTCGACGGAGATCGGCGCGCAGGCCGTCGAGGGCGCCCGCGAACGCCTGAGCAGGCCCGGCGTCGAGATTCTGGCCCGCAGGCAGTGGCCGACCGGCCTGCCCGACCTGTCCGGCCGCATCAAGCCCGAACTGGGCGCGGAGCCCGGCAGGGCGCTCGGGCGGCTGACCGACATCGGGTGGGGCAACCGGCTCCGTGAAATGTTCAACGCCGGCGACGGGCCGATGGCCGACGACATGTTCGCGGCCGTGGTGAAGGTGTTGTCCGCGTGGGAGTGGCGTGAGCGCCCGGTGGTCGTGGTGAACGTGCCGTCCGCGACGCGGCCCAAGCTGGTGCGCACGTTCGCCGAACGGCTGGCCCAGGTCGGGCGGCTGTCCTACCTCGGAGAGCTGGGCTACCGCGCGGGCTCGCCCGGTCAGCAGTTCAACAGCGCCAAACGGGTGCAGGCCATCAGGGGCACGCTCGCCATGCCGAAGGACGTGGGCGCCGCGATCGCGCAGTGCGGAGGTCCAGTCCTGCTCATCGACGACCGCGTCGACACGGGGTGGACGATGACGCTGGGTGCGGCCCTGGTGCGCCACGCCGGGGCGCCCGCCGTGCTGCCGCTCGCGCTGGCCACCACGTCCTGACCGGCGCGGCCGGTCAGGTGAGACCCATCGTGACCAGGTCGTAGTTGCCGAAGACCGGGCTGACATGGACGTTGGCTGCCCTGACCCCGCGCAGCAGCAAGGGGGTCCGCCAGGCCAGTGGCACGAGCAGCTGTCCGCGATCAACGGCAGGAATGCGCCGGGGTCGGGCCAGTCAGGGCTGCAGGTCTTGGCGATGAGGCCGACCTTCTCCTTCCCGAGGTAGGGAGGGCTGCCGCCGTACTTCCGGTAGAACTCCTCGAGCGGTTCGCGCTCGAGGGTGAGGGCGATTTCGACCTCGGCGAGCGCGGCCCGGCCTCGGCCGCGCTGCTCTCGACGGGGGACAGATCCTGGTAGAGGCAGGTCGCCGTGAAGCCCGAAGGGCTCCCGCACGCCCGCAACGACTCCCTGGCGGCCTCCGGGTCGCCGGCCGGCGTGAGGTTCGGATCGGCGTGGCGGCGGCCGGCGATCGTGGGCGGCGGCAGTGACGTCGACGTCCCGGTGGTGCCGTGGACGCGGGCGAGGGCGCTCAGGTCCAGAGCGCGGACGACCGCACGGCGGCACTCGACGTTGTCGAGCGGCGGCACCTGCGGGTTGATCGCCAAGAGCGCGACGGAGGTGGTGACGGGGGCGTCGGCCCGCGCCTTGAGCGCCGGATCGCCCAGCATCGCTTCGACGGCTTCCCCCGCCACCTGCGGGCCGTAGTCGAGGGTGCCCGCCCGCAGGCGCTCGGTGGCGTCGTCCACGCCGACGTCGACTCGATCACGTAGCTGTCGGGGAGGTCGAGCGCGAGGTCGAACATGCTCGAACCTGGGCACGGCGACTCGACTTGCGAGGTGAACGTGCCTGATGCGGCACTAGAACGGGGGACGCGCTCCCAGGTGCATGATGGCCTTGGCCGCCAGGCGGCAGCCCGACGCCAGCGCCTCCGCCGGCGGCTTGCCTTCGAGCCACGGCGGCAGGAACCCGGCGGAGAACGCGTCACCCGCGCCCGTGCCGTCGACGATCTTGTCGACCGGCTCGGCGGCGACCCGGACCGGATCGGGGCGGCCGTTGGTGTACCACAGTGCGCCCTCGGCGCTCATCTTGATCACGACCTGCGGGAACCACGCCGTCAGCACCTTGGCGGCGGCCTCGGGCTCGTCGCGGCCCGTCAGGACCTTGGCCTGGTCGATGTTGGCGAACAGCAGCTTGGCGCCGTTGGTCCACTCGAGGAACGGCTCGGCGCCCGTGCGCTCGAGCGGCGCGGACGAGGCGCAGTCGACCGTGATCGACATGCCGGTGCGCCTGGCCATGTCGAGCGCCGCCAGACCCGCGTCGCGCGAACCCTCGTTGATCAACGTGTAGCCGGAAAGATGCAGATGGGTGCCCTGACCGAACAGATCGCGCGGGAGGTCCTCCGGCGACAGCGCCGCGTTGGCGCCCGGGTCGGACAACATCGTGCGCTCGCCCTTGTGCGTGACCAGCACCACGCAGGTGCCGGTCGGCCGCTCGGGATCCATGACCAGCCGGGCGTCGACGCCGTAGCCCATCAGCTCCATGTCACGGTTTCGCCCCGTGATGTCGGCGCCTCTGCGGCCGATGAAGGCCACCTCGGCGCCTTCGACGGCCAGCCACGAGGCGATGTTCGCCCCCGAGCCCCCGCCGTGCATGGTCACGATCGCCGGGGTGTCGCTCGCCCTGGCGAGCGCATAACGGGCGCGCGCGACCGCGTCGGTCATGAGATCGCCCACCACGACGACCCGCGTCATGATGTCACCACCTTGCTGCCTTCGGAACGAGCCTGGCCACGGCAAAACTAACAGCTTCCGGGCTCCTCGTGGGACGGACCCATCACACAGGGCAGCAGTCGATGCACAAGCGTTGCCCAATAGGGGCCCCGGGTCTTGGCATGTGGGATGCGGGTTTACGCTCGGGACTGTGGAGGAACATTATCCGGCTCACTGGGAGGCGGATGTCGTCCTGGCCGACGGCGGCACCGCACACGTCAGGCCGATCAGGCCCGCCGACGCCGGCCGTCTCCGTTCCTTCTACTCCCGTCTGTCCGACGAGTCGATCTATTTTCGCTTCTTCGGGCCCCGGCCGCGCCTGTCCGACAAGGAAGTCGAACGCTTCACGAACGTCGACTACGTCAACAGGGTCGCGCTGATCGCCACCATCGGCGACGAGATGGTCGCCGTGATCCGCTACGACCGCACCGGCCCCGGCGAGGCCGAGGTCGCCTTCCTCGTCGAGGACGCCCACCAGGGCAGGGGAGTGGCCTCCGTGCTGCTGGAACACCTGGCCGCCACGGCCCGCGAACGCGGTATCGAACGCTTCATCGCCGACGTCCTGCCCGCCAACATGCGCATGACGGGCCTGCTGCGGCAGGCGGGCTACACGGCCCAGAGCCAGTTCGCCGACGGCGTCGTACGCATGACGCTCGACCTCACCCCCACCGACACCTCGGCCGAGGTGACGGCGGCCCGCGAGCACCGCGCCGAGGCCAGGTCCATCGCCAGGCTGCTCACCCCCGGCTCGGTCGCGGTCATCGGCGCGTCGCGCGAGCCGGGAGGCGTCGGCCAGAGCGTCCTGCGCAACCTGCTGGCCGCCGAGTTCACCGGTCCCGTCTATCCGGTGCACCGCGAGGTGCGGGCGGTGCACGGCGTACGCGCCTATCCGAGCGTGACGGCGATCGACGACGAGGTCGACCTGGCCGTGGTGGCCGTGCGCGCCGAAAGCGTGATCGACGTGGTCAAGGAGTGCGCGGAGAAGGGCGTGCACGGGCTGGTGGTGGTCTCGTCGGGGTTCGGCGAGACGGGCCCGCGGGGCCGCGTCAGGCAGGACGAACTGGCCCGCATCGCCCGCTCCTACGGCCTGCGGGTCGTCGGCCCCAACTGCCTCGGCATCGCCAACACCGACCCCGCCGTCAAGCTCAACGCCACCCTCGCGCCCACCGTGCCCGGCCGGGGCAAGGTGGGGTTCTTCAGCCAGTCGGGCGCGCTCGGCACCGCGCTGCTCCAGCGGGTGGCGCAGCGCGGCATGGGCATCTCGTCGTTCGTCTCCGCGGGCAACCGGGCCGACGTGTCGGGCAACGACCTGCTGCAATATTGGGAGGAAGATGACTCCACCGACGTGATCCTGCTTTATCTGGAGTCGCTCGGCAATCCGCGCAAGTTCACCCGGCTGGCCCGGCGCATCGCCCGCCGCAAGCCCATCGTGGTGGTCAAGAGCGGCGGCACTCCCGCGGGGCACTCGGCGAAGGAGCTCGGGCTGCCCGACTCGGCGATCAGCTCGCTGTTCGAGCAGGCGGGGCTGATCAGGGTCGACGATCTCATCCAGCTGTTCGACGTGGGACAGGTGCTGGCCTATCAGCCGCTGCCCGCCGGGCCCAGGGTCGCGCTCGTGACCAACTCCGACGCGCTGGGTCTGCTCGCCGCCGACGTCTGCCTCGCCGCGGGTCTCGAGCCCCGCCCGCCCGTCAAC
>NZ_JAAAHR010000184.1:0-18603 GCF_009908215.1 Nonomuraea sp. K271
TCCCCGTGCTCTCCTTCAGGATCGCCCGGGTGCCGCTGCCGACGATGCCCACCAACGCCGAGGAGTTGCGCAGCGACAACCAGCACCTCGACAGCGCCTCCGTGCTGGAGCGCACGGGTGCGGCGCGGCGTTACGCGACCGGCATGATCGTCGGGATCACGCTGGTGGGGGCGGGCGCGCACGTGCTGCTGGTCACGGAGGGCCGCTGGATCGCCGTGGCCATGTCCGTGTGCCTGGCGCTGACGCAGCTGCTGCGGGCGCGCGTGTTCCAGGGCGTCGGTCAGCGGCTCTGGCTGATGCTCACGGGTTTCGCCGGGATCGCCGCCGTGGCGGTCGAGGTCGGCGTGGTCGTCGGCGGTGTGGCCGCGGTGGCCATGGCGCTCGGGCTGTTGTGGACCGCGATGATCGTGGTCGGCATGGGGGTGTGGTTGCCCAACGGGCGGCTCTCGCCCTTCTGGGGCCGCGCGGGCGACATCGTGGACTGGCTGTTCATCGTGTCGCTGGTGCCGCTGGCGCTCGGCGTCCTCGACGTCTACGCGTGGGTACGCGGCCTGGCGGGCTGAGATCGGCGCACGGTTTGTGCGGATCTACATACCGTGATTGGTGCATATGAGGCAGGATGACGCCTGTGACGGATTTCGGGGACTTCGGCAACATCGACATCGACAAGCTCCTGCACAGCCTGGATGAGCAGATCGGCAAGTCGGAACAGGTGCAGAAGTCGATGAGCCGGCTGGTCGGCCGAGGCGAGGACGCCGACGGTCTGGTGCTCGTCGAGTACGCGCACGACGGGCTGCGGACGCTGGACATCCGCCCGAAGGCCATGCGCCTGAGCTCAGGCGAGCTGTCCGAGCGGATCAAGGTCGTCATCCAGGACGCCATCGACGACCTGCAACGTCAGATCGATGAGTTCATGACCGAGACGTACGGCAGGGAAGCCAATCCCATGCGCGTGATCGACAACCCGGCGGCCATGCTGAAGGACGTCAGACGGGCGGAGGGCAGCTACGAGCGTGCCTTCGAAGACGTCATGGGGGAGCTGTCCCGCATCCGGCGGGAGCTCGACCTCTAGCTCGACCGTGAGTGTTGCAGATCTGTTACACGTTCTTATCGGGACATCTGTTAACAGAGTGGCGTTTGGTGCTTGTATGTGTACTAAAGCCGAAATACCTGGAGGTGTCAGTGGTTGACTTTTATGGCGCGAGTCCTGGCCAGATCACGAAGGCGTCCGCCCACGTCGTCGACACGGCACAGTACATCGAGGGTCTGCGGGTGGCGACCGAGACGACCGCCAACGGTCTACTGCAGACCGGCTGGCTAGGACCGGCGGCGGCCAAGTTCAGGGTCGCCATGGCCAACTGGGACGCGTCCATGCGGGCAGTGCGGACCGACCTCGAGGGCATCGCCGACAAGATGGGCGTCAACTCGGTCGTCTACAGCGCCACCGACCAGGACGTGGAGGCCGGTGTCGGCCGCGTCGAAAACCTGATCAACGTCGTCGTCAAGTAGGGGGTTGAGGATGAGCGCCGAGCTCGACTTCACCAAAGTCAACTTCGGGCAGATGGATCTCGCCCAGCAGGACTTCGTCAAGATCCTGGGTTCCTTCGAGAAAGCCACCGACGACCTCCTGGTCAAGCTGAGGACCGAGCTGGAAGGGCACTGGGAAGGTGGCGCCGAGGAGTTCTTCAGGCAGCACGAGCAGAAGTGGAATCAGGCTGAGGCACAGATGCGGCTCCAGCTGAACGAGCTGCAGCGTGCCGTCCAGATCGCCAACGAGAACTACCGGGCCGCTGAGGCCCGTAACAAGGCCATCTGGTACGACGGCTGAAACCTGAGACGGCGTTCGTTGCCCGGCCACCGTACGCGGTGGCCGGATCGTGTGAAGGGGGCACATGGGCGAGTCATGGCCGGGGCTCGACGACACTGACGACGAGCTCTACTACGACGTGGGCAAGATGCGGGCCGTCGCCGACGACTTGGAGATCGCCCTGGCTCCCACGCAGGGCGCGGGCGGCACGAGGGAGGGCGTGACGGGCTCCGTCGAGTCTCTCAACGGGTATTTCTCCCTCGACGAGAGTCACATCGGCAGGTGGCCCGCCGCCAGCGCGTTCGCGGCGAGCGTGAGCACCCTCATCCCTGACAGGAGCACCTACGGCCCCTACTACATGGGAAGCGGGCACGGTCTCGCCCAGCTCTACCAGGCGTACGTCGAGTGCTGCCAGGAGGTCGTTCAGGCGATCAGGGAGAGCGCCGACGTCTACGAGAGAACCAATCCCCCACAGGCTGACGCTGGAGAGTGAGCTGAGTGGCAGAGCGGAGCGTTACCGTCCGCGATTCGTCCGCCAGGCCGACGGAGGTCTGCATCGCGGCGAAACGCGAGCAGATCCTGGCCTGGCTGGAGGACACATCCCCTGTGGAGGTCCACGACAGGGGCATGACGTACGCCAAGGTGGCCGAGAACATCAGGTCGCTGGCCGACGCCCTTCCCGAGGTCGGCGCCGCGCTCAACGGCGCGTGGAGGGCGGGCAGCGCCGCGAAGACGCAGCAGGCGCTGCGCAAGCTCCAGGCCAGTGGCAGCCGGCTGGCGACGGCCATGCAGGACATGTCGGATGCGCTCACCCTCTACGGGCGCGACTACCTGCCGCAGGCCATCGAGGAGGCGCGCAAGGACGCCTCCGGCGACCAGGGCGACGACGGCCCGGCCCGGCAGGCGCTGGAGAAGCTCAACCGCCGTATCATCAGCCTGTACGAGAACAAGATCCCGGAGACCGTGAGTGTCGACCTGCCGGAGGTCTCCCCGGCCGGAGCGCCCGAGACCCGGCGCATGCCGCTCGAGACCCAGACGCCCTACCGGCAGGGTGACTACTGGAACGGCGGCGGCTCGGATTCGGGCGCCTCGAACGGCTCCGGCCCGTACGGCAGCACCGGCTCGCACGGCGGCACCGGCACCTCGGGGAGCAACGCCGGCTCTGACAGCGGTTCGGACGGCGGCAGGGACGGCGGCCGGGACAGCGGGAGGGACAGCGGCACGGGCGACGACCCGGCGGCAGAGTCCCCGGCATCGCCCGGCGACCAGACCGGCTCCACCGGCGACCAGACCGGCCAGTCGCCGGCGGAGCAGAACCCCGGCGACGGCACCACGCCCGCCGTGATCGACAACAACACCACCGACACGCCGGGCGACACGAAGGACCCCGGCAGCACCGAGTCGGCCAACGCGCCCGTGCAGAATCCCCCCACCACTCACATGCCGGTGACCCAGCAGCCCGTCGGCTCGCAGCCCCCCGGCACGCCAGCGGTGATCGGTGGCGGCGGCTCGTACACCCAGGCGGCCGCCGTCGGCGCGGGGTCGGCACGCCCGGCGATCGGCGGCATGGGCATGGGCATGCCGTTCTTCCCGATGGGCGGCGCGGCGGGCGGCGAGCAGTCGCAGGACCAGGAGCGCTCGACCTACCTGACGGAGGACCGCGACATGTGGCACCCGGGGGAGCGCTCGACGTCGCCGGTGATCGGCGCCTGAAGGAGGCGGCATGGCACTCGAACGCGATCCGGACTGGCCCGGTGCGTCGGACAAGGACGAGACGGAAGATCCCTACATCGACCGTGCCGAGGTGCGGCGCATCGCCGGGGAGATGAACGAGCTCCTCAAGAAGATCAAGGACTTGTCCGGCATCCCGGTGACGGAGTTCGCGGGGCCTGTGGGTGGTGAGGCTTCCGAACCGGAACTGCCCACAGGAGCCGGCTCCCTGGCCGACCTCCAGCGATACTGCGCGCTCAACGAGCACCAGACGGGTCAGTGGCCCGCGGCCATGCAGTACGGGTTCTCGGCGCAGATGGCCTACAGCACTCTGGTAGGGGAGCCGGGCGCGGGCAGCGGCGGACTCTATGCCCAGCTGGTCGCCAGGGCGGACGAGGCGTTCGACGAAGGGCTGACGGAGATAGCCAGGACGTCGCAGCGCGCCGAGTCCGCGTCCGAAGAAGCCGCCACGCAGCGGGACGCCTGAGGAGGAGACGCGACCATGCCCGAGCCCGAGACGACCACCACCCGCCTCCACCTCAATGACGCGAGCCTGGACACCTCGACGCCCGACGCATCGTGGACGAAGAGCACCATCGCCAGCACCGGCTTGATGGACAGCACGATCGACGAGGTCAAGAGGCACATCGACGATACGGACCCGGCAGCCGTGAAGCTGGCCGGGCTCTACTACGTGGCGGCCGAGCCCTTGCTCAACAGCTTCGCCACGGACCTGAAGACGAAAGCGGGCGACCTGGCGGAGCACTACAAGGGCCCTGCGGCGTACCAGACCCAGTTGCAGCTGCAGGGTCTGGCGGCCAGCGCCCGCGAGCTGGCCACGAAGCTCGGCGTCATGGGAAGGTCGCTGAAGGGATACGGCGAGACGCTGCACTGGGCCCAGGCGAACGTCGTCGAGTCCGCCTATCGCGACTCACGTTCCGACCAGGACATCGACTACGCTGCCGCGCTCAATCCGTTCAACGGCCCGCATCGCGGTGACGAGCGGGCGGCCGACCACATGAAGGCCGTCAACGAGCGGATCGCCGGGCACTACGAGCAGCTGCCCAGCGAGGTGCAGCAGGCGCTCCCGATCGTCGTAAATCCAGAAATGCCGGACTTTCAGAACGATTCACGCCTTCCCGGCGGCCCGCCCTGGGGCGACCACAGGAGTGTCGGCGGTTACGACCCCAGCTCGTTCGGCCCAGGCTCGGTGAAGGGCGTTCCGGCCGTGGCAGGGCCGGGCGACGGCACCTACCCCGGCGACGGCACCTACCCGGGCGGGAACTACCCCGGCGATGGCCGTCCCGGGACGGGCGACCTGTCCGGCAACGACGGCTCGGTGGGCAACGTCCCGTCGAGCCCGTCCGGCACGCCCGTCGGCGTCGACTCTCCCGGAGGCCCCCAAGACCCCGGCTCCGTCGGCGCCCCCACCGCGACCACGCCCAACCCGGGTGGCACCGACCTGGCCGGCTACGACCCTTCGACCGGCAACACCACACCCGGCGGCACCCAGACGACGACCGGAAATCCCGGCACGGGCACGGGCACGGGCGTCCCCGGCGGGAGCGGGGGCAACGGGGGCGCGGCCCTCGCGGGCGCGGGGCGTACGGGAGCGGGCGGTATGGGATTCCCCATGATGCCCATGATGGGCGGCGGCGCGGGCGGTCACGACCAGGGCCAGGACAGGGAGAGCTCGACCTGGCTCGCCGAGGACGACGACGTGTGGGGTGGCCCCGAGGGCACCACACAGTCCACGATCGCCTGACCCCGTAACGGGCGTCGTGTACGGCTCCGAACCCACAGACAGAAAGGGCGGCCATGGACACAGGGGGTAACTTTTCCAACGGTATCCCCAGCGCCGGGGCCTTCGGCGGCAACGTCGAGATCAAGTGGGAGCACGGCGCCATCGAGAAGGCCGGCAAGGACATCGGCGAGCAGGCGCCGAACATGGGAAGGATCGCCCAGGAGACCGGGGGGATCCGCGTTGAGCCTCCCGCGTTCGGTGTCATCGGGATAGGCCTGAACTACGCGCACGACCAGACGAAGGACGGCGCGGTCAGCGCACTCAACACGGCCAAGAGCGTGCTGGCCGACTACGAGAGCGCCCTCGAGTCGTTGGAGAAGAACTACCGCAAGGCCGACAAGGACAGCGACGGAGTCATCAAGACCGGCGGGGACGGTCCCGGCGGCGGGATAGACCCCGCCGCGTTCGAGATGCCCGGCGGTGGCGGCCTGCCCGACGGTGGCCTGCCCGACGGCGGTCTGCCGGGGGGTGGTCTGCCCGACGGTGGTCTGCCGGGGGGTGGTCTGCCCGACGGCGGCCTGCCTTCGTCCAAGCTGCCCGGCGCGGACGTGCCGTCGCCGGAGATGCCGGACACCAAGGTGCCCTCACCGGAGATGCCCGGCGCCGACATGCCGTCGCCGGAGACGCCTGGCGCCGACATGCCCAGCACCGACATGCCGCAGGCCAACGTCCCCTCTATCGAGGACCAGCTCAACCGGGAGGTCCCGCAGCTCGACCCCAATGGCACCGACCTCGCGGGCTACAACCCGTCTGTCCCGAACCCGTCGCTGCCGAACTCTTCGGTGCCGAACCCCTCCACGTCCCTGGGGCCCGGAGCCGGACCCGGCATGGGCACCGCCCCGCCGTCGGGCGGCGCCGCCCCCGGCGTCCAGCCCGGCGCGGCCGGCGCCCGTGGCGGCGGCATGAACGGGATGGGCGGCATGCCGTTCATGCCGATGATGCCGGGAACCGGTGGCGGACAGCAGGACCGCGACCGGGAGAAACCCGATTACGTGCGCGGCGACGAGGCCGACTGGCTCGACGACATCGACATCGCGCCGCAGGTGATCGGCGAGGACGAGTAGGAAGGGCGGCAGCGCCGGATGCCATTTGATTACACAGGATATTCGAGCGACCGGTGGCAGTTCGTCACCGCGGCCTCGATGGCGACCGCGGCCGCCCTGGTCCTCTACGAATACCCGTCGGCCAAGCGGATAGCGCTGGCGATCGGGGTCTGCGTCTCGAATCCCGGAGGCATGCGGGATGCCGCCGGCCAGTGGCAGTCCCCCTCGACCGGGGAAGGTGAGATCGACTTCGACGGCATCCGGCAGAGGGTGCTCGACGTCAAGGAGCGAATCTCCGGTGGCGACCTGTGGGCGGGCGAGGCCAAGAACCTCGCCAGCGATTCGGTGGACAAGCTGCTGGAGCAGGTGGACACCGCCAAGCGGCATTTCTCGGGCATGGGCGGCAGCATGGAGTGCTGCAGCACCATCTATCACTACGCCGCGGAAGCGTTCATGGCCGTGGCCACGGTGATGGCGGGCGTGGCCGCCTGGCGCCTGAAAACCATGCTGATCCCTGTCATCGGGGTTCAGATCGCCGTAAGGGGAGTGATCCACGGAATTCTGGCGGCGCTGGGTGAGGTCGTGAGCGGGCTGGCCACCAAGCTCGGCAAGACGCTGACGATGACGGTCGGCATCGTCGGCATGGTCAATCTCATGTGCGCCACGATGACCCAGATGCTCACGCAGAACCGCCCCAAGCCCGACTTCGCCCCGACCGGAGTGGAGTACGCGCCCCCGGAGCAGAAGGGCGGCGTGGGCGGCCTGAAGCCAACGAACGGCGGCATGCCCGACACCCAGGCCATGGCCCAGGGCGGCGGAATGATGGGCGGCATTATCTGAGGCTCGCGCCCTAAGAGGCCGTCACCTGCAACGGCGATCGGGCGTCCGCGGGATCCAACGTCGGGCCCTCGGGCAGCAGGTGCACGAGGTTGCCCGGCATCGGCGCCACGTCATCGGCGCCGTACCCGAGCTTGTTGATCTGGTCCGCGGACGTGAGCGGATATTTGCGTCCCTGGTCGGAGAGCAGGAAGTAGGTCTGGACGGACCCCTTCTGCCCGTCGCCGGGCAGGAGGCCGCCCAGCGCCGCCGCACCCGCCGGCAGCAGCACCTGGTCGAAGTGCTCCTGGTCGCCCCGCGTGCTCGGCGGCGGGATGGTCATGCTGCCGCCGACGGTCACCTTGGCGCGGGCCGAGCCGTTCTGCGTGTCGGCGTACACCGAGCAGAGCGGGCTCGACGAGGGCACGACCTTCGGCAAGGTGGTGGGCAATCCCGATACGGCGAGGTTCTGGCGGGAGGTCTTGGAGTTCGCCGTGGCGGCGTCGATCTCCAGCGGCTTGGCGACCTGCTTGCCGTAGGCGCGCTTGATGGCGGGGTCTTCGAGCAGCAGGGTGGCCTGGGTGAGGGTGATGGGCGCGAGCCCGTCGGAGAGGAGGACGTACCACCGGGCCGCGGCCCCGCTCACGCCCTGCACGGTGTATACCTGGCCGATGGCGGCCCGGCCGCCGCTCGGCCCGCGTACTTTCCGGCCCAGGTCCGAAACCTTGGGGGGCAGGAAGTCGGGCCCGGGAGGAATGGCGTTGACCCAGGTCGGGGGCACCTTCTTGGGCCGGGCGTTGAGCGCGCGCACGCCGCTGTCGTTCACCTTCATCCGGGTGTCGTTCCAGATGACCCACGACTGATTGCCGTCGGTGACGACCAGCGCGCCGGCGCCGACGGGCGTGCCGCCGACCTTCGTCCCGCCCACCAGCGTGACGTACGGCACCGGCGTTCCCGAGGCGTCGGGGGCCTCGGTCACGCACACCGACCAGGGGCCCTTGACCAGCTTGTCCTTCTCGGGCAGCGAGTCCGGCGCCCCGGCGATGCCCACCAGGGGCCCGCGGGGATATTTGGCCAGTGAGGCGGCGGAGACGCTTCTGACCTCGAAGTTCGAGGTGTCCAGCAGCAGGAGGGCGGAGACGTAGTTGGCGACCGGCAGCAGCCGCTGCTGCTCCTGGCTGTAGACGTATTTGGCGCCGGTCTCCTCCTCGACGAGCAGCCTGCCGGGCTCTTCGAGCTTCGTCGCGTTGCCGGGGCTGAGCAGCCCCCAGATGCCGAACGCGGCCATGATCAGCACCCCGACGATGATGCCGCAGAACGTGGCGACGTTGTGCCGCCGCATCGGTGTCTCGGGCACGTCGGGCTCGGCCTGCAGCAGCGCCAGCCCCAGGCGCTGCTGCATGAGCCGATGCGCTTGATAGAGGTCCTTCTGGGTCTGCATCTCACCTCTCCCGAGTCCCAGGAATCAGCATAGAGCGCCCAGGTGTCATGAATTCCGGTCAATCGGCCAGGTTCCGCTACGGCAGCGCCAAGCCCCAGTACAGCGCCCACGGCAGGAACACCGCACCGCCGGTGATCAGCACGCCCAGCCGGACCCTCTCGCCGCGGGCCGTGACCCGTCGCCGGCGCACCCAGACGAGCAGCGTCCCGGCGACGGTCGCCACGGCCAGCGCCTGGAGCGCGAGCCAGATCACCGGCCGCCCGGCCACCACCGGTCCGGGCACGGCCAGCTTGCCGCCGGACATGATCAGGTAGAACAGGTAGCAGAACCCGCCGGCCACCGCCGCCAGTCCGGCGCCGCTGACCACCCGCGCGGCCACGAGCGGGGACTCCGCAGGGGCCGACCGCCTGACGCGGCGCACCAGCGCCACGAGTGGATAGCCGCCGAACGCCACCAGGAAAACGACGAGCGCCGCCAGTTGCACGGCCGCCGACTCCCACCAGGCGGCCGGCGGGACCCGCACGGTGTCGTCCTCCTGGACCGGCGCCGGCCCGGACACGTCCGCCGTGGGCGCCCGCCCCGAGGTCGCCTTGCCCACCCAGCTCCCCACCAGGTCCGCGTAGCCGGGGGCGAGCTCGGGCAGCCGGGTGACCCCGCCGTCGGGTGTCAGGTGCGCCGCGTGGTCGGCGTTGGCGAAGAACCTGAAGGTGTACGCCCTGTTGCCGCCCTTCTCCAGGGCCGCGGCCATGATCGGAGGTGCCTCCCTGGGAGGCGTCAGCAGGTCGTGCACGCCCCAGATCGCCAGCACGGGCCAGCGCACCTGGGCGACGACCGGCCCGGGGTCGAAGTAGGGCTCGGGGAACATGCCGCCGTCGGCGACCGCGCGGTACAGGTTCGGCACGGTCCGGTCGACGAGCGGCCCGTGCACCCCCGCCTTGCGCAGCCCGGCGGCCACCGCCCAGGTCTGCTGCCGCAGCGGTGACAGCCCGTTCGCCCCTACGAGGATCACGAAGGCGATGTCCGTGGACCGTGCGGCCGCCATGGGAACCACCCATCCGCCTTCGCTGAACCCCAGCGCGCCGACCTTGCCGGGATCGACCCCCGGCCGGCTCCTGAGCGCTCCCACGGCGCCGAGCGCGTCCTCGGCCAGTTGCGCGTACGACCTGTCGAACAGCGAGTAGCCCTCGGACCGCTTGTCGTAGATCAGCACCGAGAGGCCCTGCCGGGCGAAGGCGACGGCCTCGGCCAGCAGCTTCTCCCTCGGCGTTCCGTCACCGGCGCCGTGCACCAGCACGACCCCGGCCCGGCCGTCGCGGGCGTCGGCGGGGCTGACGACGCTGCCCCGCAGGCCCAGCCCTCCGCCGCCGCGGAAGGTAACGTCCTGCGCCACCAGGTCACCGGGCAGGTCGGGCAGGGGCGCGGTGTCCGCCGCCGCGACGGGGGCGAGGGGCGCTAAAAGTGTGGCGGCCACCGTGATGGCCGCGAGAATGAGTCGCATAGTGCCGAGACTACTCTGCAGAGACCTCTCGGCAAACGCATGTCTGCAGATATCGTTCTGGAGTACTAGCCTGCTCCTCATGAAGGACGACGAGCCCCACGAGCGCCATGAGCCGTACGTGCTCGACGACCCCGAGCGGCTCAAGGCCCTAGCCCATCCCATGCGCCGCCGCATGCTCACCCTGCTCAATCTGCACGGCCCCGCCACTTCGACCACTCTCGGCGAGCTGCTCGGCGCCAAGACCGGCACGACCAGTTACCACCTGCGCCAGCTGGAGAAGTACGGCTTCATCGAGGAGATCCCCGAGCGGTCGTCGGGCCGCGAACGCTGGTGGCGCCGTACCCGCATCCTGCGCGACATGCGCGCTCCCCACCCCGACGAGCTCGCGCCGGGCGACCGGGCGGTCCTGGAGGAGTTCCACCGGGTCGGCTACGAGGAGGACCTCGCCCTGGTGGAGCGCTTCCCCGCCGCCTACCGCGCCGACCCCGACTGGGCGTGGGGCTCGCGCGGGCTGGTCCGCATGACCAAGGACGAGCTGAAAGCCTTCCAGGACGAGTACGTTGCCCTGCTGCTCAGACACGGTCACCAGGCCGACGACGCCCCGCCGGGCGCCCGCCCCCTCTTCGTCCGCCTCTTCACCCTCCCCGCCGACGACGGCTGACTCCTACGGGCCGCCGGGGAGCGCCACCTGGACGGGGGTGAAGGTGCCGGTCGTCACCAGGAAGCCACGTCCCGGCGGGCCTCCGGCCGCGCCGCGCGGCAGGCGGATGGAGAACAGGTCGCCGTCGGCCTGGCCCTGCACGGCCAGCAGGAGCCCCGTGCGCGACTTGCGCGTCTCCGCCGCGAACCCGCGGTAGGCGACGGCCAGGTCGCCCGTCACGCCGGCGATGAGCAGCCCGTGGTCGCCGTCCCTGCCCGACCGGAGCACCTCCCCAAGGGCCGTACCCAGCGGGCCGTCCGCGTTGATCAGCTCGGCGTCGTCCACCAGCACGACGTAGCCGTGCAGGTCCGCGACGATGTCCGGCAGGTCGGTGGCGTTGCCGTCGAGCACCGCCGCGGCGCCGTCCAGTTCCTTCAGCGGGCTGCGCCTCGGGGCGACGGCGACGACGGGGGTGCCGCGGGCGATCAGCGA
Organism: Nonomuraea sp. K271; assembly: GCF_009908215.1. Taxonomy (NCBI): domain Bacteria; kingdom Bacillati; phylum Actinomycetota; class Actinomycetes; order Streptosporangiales; family Streptosporangiaceae; genus Nonomuraea; species Nonomuraea sp. K271. Next base: position 11,252 of record NZ_JAAAHR010000184.1, read on the forward strand.
GCGGGCGGCCGTCAGCAGCGCCGACGAGCGGCCGGAACGCGACGGCCCCGCGATCACCGCGCCGGGGCCGTGGGCCAGCAGGTCGATCCCGAGCGGACCCAGGGCGTCGCCCCCCGCGCCGACCAGCGACCACAGCGACGACGGAGGGCTGAACGCCGGGTCGAGGGCGAGCGTCTGGGCCGCCGTGATCCGCATCGGAAGCGCGTCCACCCGCAGCGGCGGATCCCCCTCCCAGCGCCAGACGGCCCTGCCGGCGACCGATGGACTCTCGTGGCTCGCGTCCGCGCCGGCGGGGCCCGCGGCGGCGCGGGCCAGGGACTGCAGCGCGGCGACCTGCGCGGGTCCCGCCGGGTCCGCGTCCAGCAGGGCGATGTGGTGTTCCACGATGCCGTGCTCGCCCAGTGAGAGCGCCCGGCCCGGCGGTACGGACGACGGCAGGCCCTTGAGCGGGAACCCCGCCAGGCCGTAGTCGGACGGGTCGGACAACCGCAGCAGCAGCCGGTCGTCGAAAACCGTCGAGATCTGCCCGAGCAGGCCGGAACGGTCGCTGGTGACCACCGCGCGCAGGCCCACCGCCGGGCCTTCGCGCAGCAGCTGGAGCAGCCCTTCGATCATGCGGCCGTAGTCGTAGCCCTCGAAGGCGGCGACGAAGCCCTCCCAGCGGTCGAGCATGAGCACCAGCCACGGCAGTCGGTGGCCCGCCTGCCGGTACTCGGCCAGGGACGCGTGCCCGGCCTCGGCCAGCAGCTGCTGGCGGCGGCCCACCTCGGCCCTGAGACGGGTCAGCAGGCGCTCCACCCGGTCGAGCTGGTCACGGGTCACCACCGCGCCGCAGTGCGGCATCGCCACCAGCGGCAGCAGCGCTCCCGAGCCGCAGTCGACCGCGTGCACGTGCACGTCCGAGGGAGAGGCGTGGGCCGCGATGGAGCCCGCGATCGTACGCAGGGCCGTCGACCGGCCGCTGCGGGCCGCCCCCGCGATGAGCAGGTGACCGCCGTGCGGCAGGTCCAGCGCCAGCGCATGCCGGTCCTGGGCCCACGGCCTGTCGGTGACGCCGAACGGCAGCGGCGCCACCTCCGTGAACGCGCCCCCGTACGCCGCGTTGTCGGGGACCGGCGCGGCCAGAACGGGATGCCCGGCGGGGGGCAGGTCGAGTACGAGGCCGGTGGGCAGCGGCTCCAGCCACGGACTGGGCTGGGCGGGGACGTCGGCCAGGCGAGCGGCCTCGATGAGGGCGTCGGCGACGAGCCCGAGGTCCGTGCCCGTCGTGTCCTCCTCCGGCTCCGGAGGCGGCGGCAGCGGCCGCCCCAAGGAGCGCCAGCCGACCTCCAGCACCCGCACGTCGCCCGCGCGTGACGGCCCTCCGGCGGCGGGGCTGCGTCCGCCGACCCTGGCCGTCTGCACGGCCGTCGCCGCCCCCACCCCCGAGCGCACGTAACAGCGGCCGGGCGTCGACTTGGAGATGTGGGCCGCGTCGGGCAGGTCGATCACGTCGGACGACTCCGCCGGCTCGGTCACCCGCAGCGCGATCCGCAGCGAGGTGTTGGCCTGGATGTCGGCGGTGACGACGCCCGCGGGCCGCTGCGTGGCCAGGATGAGGTGGATGCCCAGTGACCGGCCCCTGCGGGCGATGTCGACCAGACCGGTGACGAAGTCGGGCAGCTCGGCCACCAGCGCGGCGAACTCGTCGATGATCAGCACCAGGCGGGGCAGCGCGGGGCCGGTGTAGTCGTCGATGTCCTTGGCGCCCGCCGCCAGCAGCAGGCGTTCCCTGCGGCGGATCTCGGCCGCCAGCGAGTCGAGGGCGCGCTGGGTCAGGTGGCCGTCGAGGTCGCTGACCATGCCGACGGTGTGCGGCAGGCGCACACACTCCTTGAAGGCCGCCCCGCCCTTGTAGTCGATCAGCACGAACGTGAGCTGGTCGGGCCGGTTGGCCACCGCGAGGGAGCAGATGAGCGTCTGGAGCAGCTCCGACTTGCCCGCGCCCGTGGTGCCGGCGATGAGCCCGTGGGGGCCGTCGAGTCTGAGGTCCACCGAGAAGGGGCCGTCGGGGCCGACGCCGATCAGCGCCTCGGTGGTGCCGCGGTCCCGCCAGCGGCCGGCCAGCTCCCGGCCGGAGGGTACGGGCAGGCCCATGAGGTCGAGCAGGCGTACCGCGCCCGGCAGGTTCCCCGCGGGGTCGTCCCTGCTGACGTCGCGGATCGGGGCGAGGGCCCTGGCCAGCCGGTCGCACCACGTGGGGGAGACGAGGTCGGCGAGCACCGGCCCGATGACGTCGAGGCCGCCGCCGCGCAGCTGCGCGAGGCCGTCGTCGCCGCACGCGGCCACCGTCTGGCACTCCTCGGGCAGCAGGCGCTGGTCCTCGTCGAGTGCGAGGGCGTACACGCCGCAGCGCGGCCCTTGGCGCAGCACCTGCGGCATCCCGGGCAGGCCGCGCAGCACCTGGGCGCCGTCCAGCACCACCAGCACGTCGTACGGGCGCACGTCGTACGAGGAGTACGTGGGCTTCTCGGGGCCGCCGAGGTCGTCCCACCCGGTGGGGATCTTGCCCAGCTCGGGGATCGCGGTGTTCTGGCGTTCGTCGACGAGCGCGGCGAGCTCGGAGACGCGCCGCGCCGCCGACTCGGGGTCGGTGCCCGCCAGCGCCACGCATTCCTGGCCCGACTGCGGCGAGCAGTGCGGCAGCCAGCGCATCCAGCCCCAGCGCTGCTCGCCGTCGGCGTGCGCGGACACGATCACTATGGCCAGGTCGCGCGGGCTGTGCAGGGTCGCGGCCTGGGCGATCAGCCAGCCGGCCAGGGCGGTCGCGGCCTCGCGCGAGCCGGTGACGCCGGCCACGCCCAGCCGGCGCATGGGCAGCGCCACCGGCACGGAACGGCACAGGGGCGGTTCGATGCGCCCGCCCTGCTCCTCCGACAGCTCCAGGTCGGCCGGCAGGTCGGCCAGCCCCACCCGCAGCCTGAGCGCGTCGTCGTCGTGGCTCCTGCGCTCCCACAACCGCCTGCGCGGGCCGGTGGCCGTGAGCAGCACCTGGGCGGGGTCGGGCGCGTTGGACCTGCGGACCGCCTCGTCGGCCACCCTTGCGCGCTCCACGGCCTCGTCGTACTCCCGGAGCTGCTCCTTGTACTCCTTGACGGCCTTCTTGTGCTGCTTCTTGCCATGACGGCGGTCGCTCCACCACTGGCCGATCATGATCACGGGTGTCATGAGGGCGACGAGCAGGTAGTACGGCTGTTTCAGCGCGATCGCCAGGGTGATGCCGAGCACGGCGGGGAGGAGGGCGGCGAGCAGTTGCAGGCGCATGCCCTCGTTCCGCGTCGGCTCCTTCGGCTTGACGAACGTGCGCTCGGGTTCCGGGCGGCGGAGCCTCGGCGGGCGGTTGTAGGCCACGCCGCCCTCGCTCCTGGGGGCGAGGTGGGCGTCCTTGGGCTCGATCGAGGTCAGCACGAACACCGACGAGCCGCAGGTCAGCACGGCCTGGTCGGGCCAGTCGACGGGTTCGGTGAGCGGCCGGCCGTCGAGCTCGGGGATTTCGCCGTAGCCGGCCGTGAGCTCGGCCGCCTCGCGTTCGGCGACCCGCGCCGTGAGCTCGGCGACCTCGTCGGCCCAGCGTCCCTTCAGCTTGAGCCTGGGCGCCTCGCCGGGCTCCCGCCACGCCCGCTCCACCGTGATCGCGTCCGGCGTCACGCGTACGGCCACCGCCTCGGGAGCCAGCGCGGGATCGTCGACGGCCATCGCGCACATCGGGTCGGAGCCGATGACGTGCACGCCGAGCCCCAGCCGGTGCACGGTGCCCGCGCGGGGGCCTCCGACCACGCGTACCTCGGCGACGCCTCCCGGCTCCTCGACGACGGTGGCGCGGGCGAGGCGGCCGTCTAGGGTCACCTTGTCGCCGTCGCGCAGCACGGCGGCGGCCGGCGCGCGCGGGTCGAGGGGGCGACCGTCGCGCCAGAGCGTGGGCGCACGGCCGGCCGGCGCGGCGGATTCCCGCTCCGGCCTGCGAGGCGGGGGGATGTGCGGGCCGTCGGGTCCGGCCGGCAGGCCGTAGGGGGCTCGGGCCCGGGGCAGCCGTACGACGTCGGCCAGCGGCCCCTGGTCGCTGAGCGCCTCGCTCACCCTCGCCACCGTGGCGCCGTCGTCTCCGTCGATCACGACGTCACGGTCGCCCTGCCCGCCGAGCACGGTGAGCATGATCCGCATGGTGCCGTCTCCTCGGTCGACTCCGGGCGCCAAAGGTAACGCCCGGATCGGTTTCAGGTGCGCGAGTTGACGGCAATGGCATGGGGAATGTGCGGTGACTTGAGCCGATATGTTGCCATCAACCTGTGAAAAGAGTGACTGCTGTGGTCAAAGTGACGGCTAGCCGGAAAAATCAATACTCGTCAACTCGTTAGAAACAATAGGCATCGATTATTTGTTGTTGACATCGCGCCACCTGCGAAACGAGCATTGGTCCTCGCATTCCGCCCCCGTCATCACGCCAAGCCCCACATAATGGCGTGAATTCCGCAATTCACTTCGGGAGCCCCCCACCCATGAGGACCAGTGAAAAGCCTGCCCCCAACGCGGCGGCGGGGTTGTCCGGCCCGGCCTCGCGCAAGCTCCCCGTGCCACCCCGCGAACGCAAGCCGGCCCTCGCCGCGCTGGCCGTCCTGCTCATCCTGGGCGGCGCGCTGGCCACGACGCTGCTCGTCCTGCGCAGCGGCGACCGCGTCTCCGCCATCCGCGTCACCCAGCAGGTCGGCGCAGGCCAGAAGTTCACCGCGCAGGCGCTCGAAGAGGTCAAGATCGCCGCTGAGGGCGTCGAATACGTCAGCTGGTCGCAGCGCCGGCAGGTGATCGGCAGTTTCGCCGCCGTCACCATCCTGCCCGGCACCCTGCTGACCAACCAGATGGGCGCCGAGGCCAGCTCCGAGCTCGGCGAGGGAAAGGCCACCGTCGGGCTGGCGCTCAAGCCGGGCCAAATGCCCGCGGGCCTGAAAGAGGGCGACCGCGTTCAACTGGTGCACGTTCCGAGCCGGGCGAGCCAGGGAGAAAGCCGGGTCCTCGCCGCGAGCGCGCTCGTCTTCTCCGTCGGCGACAAGTCGCGCACCGGGAATTCCGGCCAGATCACGGTCGTCGTCGATTCGTCGGCGTCACCGGAAATCGTGGCCTTCGCCTCCAGCGGGGAGATCGCGGTCGCCGAGCTCCCGGGGGCACGCTGACGTGGCGCTCATCGTCCTGGCCGCCGACAAAGGCGCGCCGGGTGTGACGACCGCGGCCACCGCCCTGGCGGCGGTCTGGCCGCGACCCGTGCTGCTGGCCGAATGCGACCCGGCGGGCGGCGACCTCGCCTACCGGCTGCCCGCCGCCGACGGCGGCGTGCTCAACCCCGGCAAGGGCCTGCTCACGCTGGGCGCCACCGCCCGGCGCGGCCTCGAACCCGCGCAGATCCACCAGCACACGCAGAAGATCGTCGGTGGGCTCGACGTGCTGGCCGGGCTTACGCACGGCGAGCAGGCCGCGGGGCTCACCTGGTTGTGGGGCCCGCTCGGCCGGGCGCTGGCTGCCATCCCCAACGCCGACGTCATCGCCGACTGCGGCCGGCTCGGCGCCCACCCCCAGCTCGGCGACCTGATGGCCGAGGCCGAGCAGGTCGTGCTGCTCACCCGCGCGACCCTCGACCACGTCGCCCACCTGCGCGAGCGGCTGCAGATCACCAAGGCGCACGGCGTCGCGGTGATCGCCGACCCGCGCAACTACCGCGCCTCGATCGACGACGTACGCCGGATCGTCGGCAACACCGTCCAATACGTCTACGGCCTGGCCCACGACCCCAAGGGCGCCGAACTCCTGCGCGGGCAGTGGGGCGGCCGGCTCGACCGCTCTCTCCTGATCCGTACGGCACGCGACCTCGCGGCAAGGCTGGTGAGCCACCGATGATCGACCACTCCCTCGTCAAGCGTTTCCGCCAGGAGGTCGGCGACCGGCTGGCCCACCAGCGCAGGCTCGACCAGGCCAACGGCCTGCCCACGATGACCGGCGAGGACGAGCGCCAGTTCGCCAGGGCGCTGATCTCCCAGGTGCTGGAGGAGCACGCCCGCGGCGAGATCGGGCTGGGCCGCACTCCGCCCACGGTCGAGGAGGAGGAGGCCCTCGCGGCCGGCATCCACGCCGCCCTGTTCGGCGTGGGCCGCCTGCAGCCGCTCCTCGACGACACCCAGGTCGAGAACATCGACATCAACGGCTGCGACCGGGTGTTCGTCAGCTACGCCGACGGCCAGGAGCTCATGCACGATCCGGTCGCCGACTCCGACGACGAGCTGACCGAGCTGATCCAGATCCTGGCGGCCTACTCCGGCCTGTCCAGCAGGCCGTTCGACACCGCCAACCCACAGCTCGATCTGCGCCTGCCCGACGGCTCCCGGCTGAGCGCCGTCATGGACGTCACGGTCAGGCCGGCCGTGTCGATCCGCCGCGCCCGCCTCGGCAAGGTCTTCCTGTCCGACCTGACCGGCAACGGCACGATCAGCCCCGACGTCGCGAGGTTCCTGACGGCCGCCGTCGCCGCACGCAAGAACATCATGATCGCGGGCTCGACCAACGCCGGCAAGACCACCCTGCTCAGGGCGCTGGCCAACGAGATCCCGCCCAGCGAACGCCTCATCACGGTCGAACGCGCCCTCGAACTCGGCCTCGACCAGTTCCCCGAGCTCCACCCCAACGTCGTCGCCTTCGAGCAGCGCCTGCCCAACTCCGAGGGCCAGGGCGAGATCTCCATGGCCGAGCTGGTCAGGCGCTCCCTGCGGATGAACCCCAGCCGCGTCATCGTCGGCGAGGTGCTCGGCGACGAGATCGTCACCATGCTCAACGCGATGACCCAGGGCAACGACGGCTCCCTGTCGACCATCCACGCCAACTCCAGCATGGAGGTCTTCAACCGCATCTCCACCTACGCCCTGCAGGCCGGCGAGCGGCTGCCCATCGACGCCACCCACATGCTCATCGCGGGCGCCATCGACTTCGTCGTCTTCGTCGAGAAGCGCAACGACTACCACGTCGGCGGCACGCTGCGCCGCTACGTCTCCAGCATCCGCGAGGTCAACGGCTGCGACGGCCGCGTCCTGTCGAGCGAGGTGTTCGCGCCGGGCCCCGACGGCGCCGCCGTCCCCCACGCGCCGATCTCCTGCATGGAGGAACTGGCCGCCCACGGTTACACCCCGGGGGGCTGGTGAGCATGGGCGCGTTCACGTTCGACCCGCTGGCGCTGCTCGCCGGCGCCGTGGCGGGCGGGCTGGCGGGAGGCGTGGGGACGGCGAGTGCCGTGCTGCCGGGCGGCGCCACCGTGGCCGCCCTGGCCGTCGTGAACGCCG
>NZ_JAAAHR010000185.1:0-18595 GCF_009908215.1 Nonomuraea sp. K271
GCCCCGAGCTGCTGACCTCGATCGGCAGGGGCTACGCGCTGCGCCTGCCCGGCGACGCGCTCGACCTGACCCGCTTTGAACGCGGCATCCGCGAGGCCGAGTCCGCGCGCAGGGCCGGCCGGCTGTCCGAGACCGCGAGGGCGCTGCGGGCGGCGCTGGAGTTGTTCGAGGGCGAGCCGCTGGCCGGCGCCGTCGGGCCGTACGCCGAGCACCAGCGCGACCGGCTGATCGAGCGCCGCATCAGCGTGGTCGAGACGCTCATGGACGTCGACCTGGAGCTGGGCAACCACGCGAAAGTCGTCTCCGAGCTGATCGCGCTGACCGCCGACCACCCGCTGCGCGAGCGGCTGCGCGCCCAGCTCATGCTCGCCTACTACCGCTGCGGCCGGCAGGGCGACGCGCTCAACGTGTTCACCGAGACCCGCGAGGCGCTCGTCGACGAGCTGGGCATCGAGCCCGGCCCCGAGCTGACCGCGCTGCACCAGCGCATCCTGGCCGCCGACCCCACGCTGGCCGCCGCACCCGTCGCCGACGACGAGACGTCCGCCGCCGAGGCGCACGAGGAAGACGAGCCGCAGGCGCTCGACCTGCCCCGCCCCGCGCAGTTGCCCGCCGCCGTCAGCGACTTCACCGGCCGCAAGGAGGTCGTGCTGCGCCTGCGCACGATGGTGTCGGCCCGCTCGCCCGCGCAGTCGTCGTCCGATGGTGTGCCGGTGGTCGCGATCTCCGGCATCGGCGGCGTCGGCAAGACCGCGCTGGCCGTGCACGTCGCCCACCAGGTCGACGAGGTCTTCCCCGACGGCCAGCTCTACGCCGACCTGCGCGGCTACTCCGGCGAGGCCACCGCGCCCGAGTCGGCGCTCGGAGGGTTCCTGCGCGCGCTCGGCATCCCGCCGGACGTCATCCCCGAGGGCCTCGCGGAACGCTCCGCGCTCTACCGGTCGATCCTGGCAGAACGCCGCATCCTCGTCCTGCTCGACAACGCCCGCGACGCCGAGCAGGTCAGCCCGCTGCTGCCCGGTTCCGCCGGCTGCGCGGCCATCGTCACCAGCCGCGGCAAGCTCGCCGACCTGCCGTCGGCGCGGCTGATCGACCTCGACGTCATGGAGCCGGACGAGGCCCTGTCGTTGTTCGCCGCCGTCGCCGGAGCCGAGCGCGTGTCACCCGAGCACGCAGCGGCCATGGACGTGGTGGCCGCCTGCGGGTTCCTGCCGCTGGCGGTGCGGATCGTGGCCGCCAGGCTCGCCGCGCGCCCGTCGTGGACGGTCGCCTCGCTGGTGCCAAGGCTGGCCGACGAGCAGCGCCGCCTCGACGAGCTGCGGGTGGGCAACCTGGCTGTCGAGGCCACGTTCGCGCTCGGCTACGGACAGCTCGACACCGCGCAGGCCCGCGCGTTCCGGCTGCTCGCGCTGCCCAACGGCCCCGACATCTCCTCGGGTGCCGCCGCGGCCGTGCTGTCGATGCGCGCGTTCGAGGCCGAGGAGGTGCTGGAGTCGCTCGTGGACGCCAGCCTGCTGGAGGCGCCGGCGCCGGGCCGCTACCGCTTCCACGACCTGCTCAAGCTGTTCGCCAGGCGGGAGCTGGACAAGGGCGAGCGGCCCCAGGCCAGGACGATGGCGCTGCGCCGGCTGCTCGGCTTCTACCTGGCCTCCGCCCAGTCGGCGCACGAACTGGCGTACGAAGGCAGCATGATCTCGGCCAACCTGGTCGTGGTGGGCAGCGGACGTACGTTCACCAGCGTGGACGAGGCCGTGGCCTGGCTGATCGGCGAAGGCGACTCGTTGTTCGCCGCCATCAACCAGGCGGCGACGTCCGCGCGCACCGCCGAGCACCTCCTGCCCGCGGCCGATCTGCTGGTGGCGATGGAGCCGCTGCTGGAGTCCGGCACGCACACGCGCGACTTCGACCAGAGCACCCGGGCGGTGCTGGCCGCCGCGCTGGCCATCGGCGACACCGCGGGCGAACTGCGCGCCCGTTACGTCCTCGGCCGGGTGTTGTTCGCGGGCAACCGGCTGAAGGACGCCGAGGAGCACTTCCGGCGCGTGGACGAGCTGTCGCGCGAACGCGGCGAGAAGGTCGTCACCGGCGAGGTGCTCAACGCGCTGGCCGTCGTGGTCGGCAGGCAGCGCCGCCACACCGAGGCGCTGTCGCTGTTCGACTCCGCGATGCGCTTCTACCGCGAGAACGGCGTGCCCGCGGGCGAGGCCCTGGTGCTCAGCTACTCCGCCCGCGACCACCTGGGCCTCGGCCGCTCCGACGACGCGATCGCCGCCGCGGAGAAGGGCCTGGCCATCTTCACCGAGATCGGCAGCGGCGCCGGCACCGCGCGCGCCCGCTACCACCTCGGCATCGTGCTTTCCCGGGTCGGCCGGCTCACCGAGGCCGTGCACCACCACGCCGAGTGCCTGGCCTTCTTCCGGGCCAGCAGGCAACGGGTCTGGGAGCAGCGCGTGTGCTCCAGGCTGGCCGAGACCTTCATCGCCGCCGAGCGCTACCCCGACGCCGTACGCCACGCCGAGCAGGCCCTCATGGTCGCCCGCGACATCGGCCACCCCTACGGCGAGGCGCTCTCGCTCACCGTGCTCGGCAAGGCGCTGCGCGGCCTCGGTCACGAGCCGGGCGCCGCGAGGAGGAGTCTCGACTGCCTACGGCAGGCTTTCGAGATCTTCTCCCGGCTCGGCGCTCCCGAGGCCGGCGATCTCAAGGCCCTGCTCGACGGCGTCCCCACCGACGACGCCGTCCGCGAGCCCGTCACCGGTTCCGTCAGTGGGACCGACGGCGAGCCCGTCGTCGAGTCCTGAGTACAGCTCGTCGTCCAGACGTGTCATCCACACATGGTTGATCAAGGCTGTCCTTAGGGAGTCACGAGGTGCCCGTGATCGACTGAGGTTCGGCCCGGCCGGTCATCCTTCGCCGCCACGCGTCGCTAGGGGGCCCGGTCATCGGGATGCTCCGCGAGCGGCAGCCGCCTCACACAGACGACCGGCCGGACCTGACACGGCCCTCGAACCCCCCAGGGCCGTGTCCTGGCCTTGAGCCTCCACCCGAGGTGTCAACGTCCGATCAATGCCGGATCAAAGAAGGAAGTATCCCTCGGCGATGAGGGGCCTGACCGCGTCGGCGTTGGGAATCTCGCCGTCGCCGACCAGCTCGGCGATCACGTTGAGCAGCGGTCCCAGCGCCAGCTGGCCGTCGCACACGCCGGCCAGCGCGGCCTCCACCGTGCCGACCTCCCTGGTGCGGCGCAGGCCCTGCGTCTGCCGCAGCACGATGCGGATCGGGTCTTCCGCGCCGGGCAGGCCGATCCGCTCGTCGAGCAGGCCCTCCACGGTACGCAACCGCGCGGTGTCGAGGTCGCCGGCCCGGTGGGCGGCCGCGACGGTGTCGAGCACCGAGTCGACGTAGTCGCCGACCGGCAGGCTGACCTGGTGGGTGAGGTGCTCGACACGTACGACCGGGTCGAGCGTGCCCGAGTTGCGCATCGAGATCCAGCCGAACCCGATGGCCTCGACCTTGTGCTCCTCGAACCAGGACAACCAGCGGTCGTAGTGCTCCGCGTAGCTCCTGGTGCCCTGCTCGGCGGCGTCCCTGAGCCAGAGCTCGACGTACTCGGCGGGGTCCTGCACGTCGCGCTGCGCCACCCAGGCGTCGCAGCCGGTCTCGCGCAGCCAGCCGCCGACGCGGTCGCGCCAGTCCTCGCCCTCGACGTGCAGCCAGCTGGCCAGGAAGTGGGCCTGGCCGCCGGGTCTGAGGTGGCGGGGCGTCCCGCGAACGAGGTCGCGGCAGAAGTCGTCGCCGCCGGCGCCCGTCTCGCGGTAGGTCAGCCTCCCCCGTGGGGCGATCACGAACGGCGGGTTGCTCACGACCAGGTCGAACAACTCGTCCCCGACCGGCTCGAACATCGACCCGGTGCGCGCGTCCACCCCGGAGACCCCGGACAGCTCCCAGCTCAGCCTGGCCAGCTCCAGCGCCCGCGGGTTGAAATCGGTCGCCACGATGTGCCCGGCCCGCCCGTCCAGGTGCAGCACCTGCACACCGCACCCCGTGCCGAGGTCGAGCGCGCGCCCGACCGGGCGGCGGGTGACGAGCTGGGCCAGGTTGGCCGAGGCGCCGCCGGCACCCACGACGTGGTCGGGCCGCAGCGCGGGGTCGCCCGGCCTGACCTTACGGTCGGAGACGAGGTAGCCGCCGGTCTCCCACGGTTGCAGGTGCACGGTCGCGCGGACCTGGTCGCCGTCCGCCTCGACCAGCCCGGAGTGCATGACCTCCGGCGCGAGCCCCTTCGCCGGCACGGGAACGCCCAGCCACCACAACCTGATCAGCGCCGCCAGCGGGTCGCCGTCGGCGGTGGCGCGCAGCGCCGGGACCAGTTCCTCCCTGGACAGCGCGGAGGCGGCCGTCGCGCCGAGGCGCTCGCGTACGCCGTCGATCGTGTAACCGGTCTCCAGGAGATGATCGCGCAGTCGTTCCACAAGTCCATCCTTTCATCGCGGAATCCCACGCATGATCCGATACTGGTTCGTCCCCGACGAGTACTTCAGGGCCTGGGCCGACTGCCACCGTGCATGGACCTGGTCTCGTGGAATGCCCGCGCTGCGGCACCGCGACGACCTGCGGGTGCTGCCGGGCGAGCTCGGGTTCGGCTGTCCGCGCCGGGGGAGGTTCGACGTGCTGGTGCGCGTACGCATGCCGGGCCTGCGCAGGCAGCGCGGCGACCTGCGGCTCGACATCACCCTCGACCGGCACAGCTGGCGGGTGGCATCACCGACCCGTCAACCGGCGTGACACCGACGCCCGCGAGCACACGAACGCCCGCGAGCGTGCGGATCCGGCGCCCGGCGTGATGGCATCGTCCGCCGGCGGGGTGGTCGCTGCGCGTGCCGTCAGTCGGGTCGCTGGCGCAGGCTCTGCCAGGCCGCCTCGCCCAGGCCCCTGATCTCCTCGTCGGTAGGCGTGTGGGCGCCCGCGAACCACAGGCGGCACATCTCCTGTGAGGGCCCCAGCCACAGCACGTAGCACATGGTCGGGTGCACGGGCTGGAGCAGGCCGTTCTTCATGTGCGGCCGCCACCAGTCGGACACCTTGCGGAAGAACGCGCGGCGTTCCTCGGCCACCTCGGCACCGCCCGGCTCGTGCTTGCGCGGCGGGCGCTCACTGACCAGCAGCCTGGCCCGCTCGGGGTGCTCGCCCGCCCAGCGCATGTGGAAGGCCACCACGGCCTCGATGCCGTCGCGGGCCTCCTCGTGGCTGACCAGTTCGGCGAGGAAGGCGCTCTGGTAGGCCGTGAGGATCTCGGCGTACAGCACGCCGAAGACATGCTCCTTGCTGGCGAAGTGGTGGTAGAAGCTGCCGACGCTCACGCCGCTTTCCTCGCGGAGGCTGGCCAGGGTGGTGGCGGAGACGCCGTCCTGGCTGAACCGCCGGAGGGCACCCTCGATGATGCGGGTCCGGCCGTCGCGTCCGTTCTTGACACTCTTCACGCTGTCAATGGTGTGCCACCAGAACGTTATTCCGCAAATAGCCCGTGCCGATCGATCATAGCGGTCACCGCCACGGCACCGGAGGCGACCGTCATCTCGGCGTCCGGCCAGAACCTGCGGATGAGTCGCAGCACCCGCCGGTTCTCGCCGAGGACGTCCATCCCCACGGTCCTCGCCCCCCGTACGACGGCCCGCATGAGCAGCGTGTCGACCAGGCGCGGCCCGAGGCCGAACCCCTGCCACTGGTCGGCCACCACCACGGCGATCTCCACGTCGCTGCACCCGCCCTGATAGCTCATGGCGTGGCCGACGATCTCGTCGCCCCCGGCGGTGGCGACGAGCGCGTCGCGGCGCTCGTCCACGGCCAGCAGCGTGCGCACAAGACCGGCGGCGGGGTTGGCGACGCCGGTGAAGAAGCGCAACGTCTGCGTGTGCAGCGACAGACCCGCCAGGAAACGTCTGATCCCCTCCTCGTCATCAGGACAGGCCGGACGGATCTGAGTTCCATTCACGAACTCAGCCTGCCCTGTCACGCCTGAGTCTGTCAATGGAACTCAGATATAATGGCGAGATGAACGTGCCGTCTCGCATGGATTTCCGAGCGGACAAATGCTCGATCGAGCGCACCCTCGACATCGTCGGGGAGAAGTGGACCTTCCTCGTGCTGCGCGAGGCGTTCAGCGGCGTGCGGCGCTTCGCCGACATGCAGGCGATCACCGGAGCCCCTCGCCAGGTGCTCAGCGCCCGCCTGGCCCGGCTGGTCGACGAGGGCCTGCTGCGCAAGGAGCCCTACCGCGAGCCGGGGCAGCGTCAGCGCGACGAATACCGGCTCACCGACAAGGGCCGTGACCTCTATCCGCTGATGGTCGCGCTCATGCACTGGGGCGACAAATACCTGTCCGACGACGACGGGCCGCCCGTCCGGCTCACCCACCGCGGCTGCGGCGCCCCTGTCGCGCAGCACTTCCGCTGCACCGACGGCCACGACGTGAGCGGCCCGCGCGAGGTCACGCCCGTCCCCGGCGAAGGAGCCGAGCTCAGGAGCGCGTGAGCGGCCCGACGCAGGTGGCGGCCCCCTTTGCGCCTAGTCTTGAGAGCGTGTACCGGTTCCTTCTGACGCCTCGATGGCTCGCGCTCCACGTGGTGGTGCTGCTGGTCATCCCCGCCTTCGTGTTCCTCGGGCGGTGGCAGTTCGGGCGGTTCGAAGAACGGTCCGCCAACAGCGAGCGGGTCACCGCCAACATCGAGGCCCCGCCGGTGCCGCTGGAACGGCTGGCGACCCCCGGGCGGCCGGTCCGTGAGGACGACCGGTTCAGGAAGGTGACGGTGGCGGGCACGTACGACCCGTCCCACGCCCTGGTCGTACGCCGCCGTCCGCAGGAGGGCAGGGCCGGCTACTACGTCCTGACCCCGCTCGTCACCGGCCGCGGCACGGCGGTGATCGTCAACAGGGGCTGGGTCAAGGCGGGCGCCGCCGCCGACACCCCGCCCGAGGTGCCGCCGCCTCCCACGGGGCAGGTCACCGTCACGGGCCGGCTGCGCCCGAGCGAGAGCGAGGAGTCCAGCGGCATCAGGGAGCGCTCAGGGCTGCCGCCCGGTCAGGTGCTGCTGATCAACACGGACACCATCGGGAAAGGGCTGCCGTACACACTGGTGGGCGGCTACGTGGAGCTGACCGAGCAGCAGCCACAGCCGTCCGCGGCGCCCGCGCCGGTGCCGGAACCCGACGTAGGCGCCGGTGGCGGCCTCAACCTGGCCTACGGGGTCCAGTGGTGGCTGTTCATCGGGATCGCCCTCGGCGGATGGATCCTGCTGATCCGCCGCGAGGTGGCCGAGCGCATGGCCGCAGCGGAAGGCGCTGACGGGGCGGAGGCTGGGAGAGCCGACGCTGAGGGGGCTCGGACTTCTCCCCGCTAGGGTGGTGAGGGTGCGCCACATCACATTCACCAATCTCTGCAATTTCCGCGACGTAGGCGGATATTTCACGAAAGATGGGCGCGTCGTCCGGTGGCGGCGGCTCTACCGAGCCGACTCCCTCGGCTGGCTGGCCGGTGACGACCTCACGACCTTCCGCGACCTGGGCGTACGCAGCGTCATCGACCTGCGGCACGCGTTCGAGGTCGAGAAGAACGGCCGCGTGCCCGAGACCGACGGCCTGCTCTACCAGAACCTGCCCATCGAGGGCCGCCGCTGGAACACCGCCACCACCTACGACGAGGAGATCGGCATCGAGCGTTATCTCGCCGACCGCTACCTGGAGGTGACCGACGACGGCGTGGCGAACCTCAGGATCGCGCTGGAGACCATCGCGCGAGCCGACAACGCCCCGGTCGTCATCCACTGCGCCGCCGGCAAGGACCGTACCGGCGTGCTCGCCGCCCTGGTCCTGTCGCTGGCGGGGGTCAGCGAGGACGACATCGTGGCCGACTACGCACTCACAGGGCTGGCGACCGACCGGTTCCGCGCCGACTGGAGCAGGAGAAATCCGGGTGCCTCCACGTGGCCGGGGTTCGGAATGGCCCCGGCGGAGGCCATGCGGCTCTTCCTGACCGATCTCACCCACCGGCACGGCTCGGTCGAGGCGTACACCGGCCAAGTGCTCGGGATCGCCCAGGACACCGTCGATGAGCTGCGCGATCACTTCTTGACCGAGGCGCCTTGACTCCAGTCGGCTCGCGATGTGGTGATCTCGGAGACCCAACGGATACGTCGCAGCTTGTTCGACGTTATCCCCTCGTCGTACGGTTACGTGCGTGACTACGCCGCTGCTCCCCGACCCAGACCCGAGGCGGCGCGACTACGTGATCATCTCCGCCGACGATCACCTGATCGAGCCTCCCGACTTGTTCGATGGCCGGTTGCCGGAGAAATACGCCGAGGTCGCGCCCAAGGTCGTGGAGACGGAGGCGGGTCACCAGGTCTGGCGCTACGGCGGGGCCACCTATCCGTGCGCCGGCATCGACGTCGGCGCGGGGCTGCCACGCGAACAGTGGACCCTCGACCCCGTCCGGTTCGAGAACATGCGCCCGGGTTGCCACGACATCGAGGCCCGCATCAACGACATGGACGTCGCGGGCATCTGGGCCGCGCTCTGTTTCCCCGGCATGCTGGCCGGCCAGTCGGGCATGCCGTTCGCCAGGACCCGCGACCAGGAGCTCGGCCTGGCCCTGGTCAAGGCGTGGAACGAGTGGCACATCGACGTCTGGGCCGGCACCTACCCGGAGCGGGTCATCGGCCTGCAGCTCCCGTGGCTGCCCGATCCCGACGTCGCCGCCAAGGAGATCCGCGCCAACGCCGCCAAGGGCTTCAAGGCCGTGGTGTTCCCCGAGTTCCCGACCAGGCTGCGGCTGCCGTCGATCCACTCCGGCCACTGGGATCCGTTCTTCGCCGCCTGCGAGGAAACCGGCACCGTCGTCGCCCTGCACACGGGCGACGCGTCCTGGTCGCCGGTGCCCTCCCCCGACACGCCGCTCGAAGCGATCACCACGCTGATGCCGACGAGCGCCATGTTCGCCTGCGCCGACTGGCTCTGGTCGGGGCTGCCGCTGCGGTTCCCCGCGCTGCGCATCCTCATCGTGGAGGGCGGCGTCGGCTGGCTGCCGATGCTGGCCGAGCGCGCCGACTACGCCCTCGACCATCCGGTCGCCGGCGAGGCGTCATGGGAGGGCGGGCTCAAGCCGAGCGAGGTGCTGCGCCGCAACTTCTTCTTCGGCACGCGCGACGACCACGCGCTGTCCGGGGTGCGGCTCGCCGTGGGCCTCGACCACGTGCTGCAGGAGAGCGGCTATCCCCACTCCGACTCGACCTGGCCCGACACCCAGACGTCGGTGGCGCACAACCTGGGCGCGCTGCCGCCCGCCGACATCGCACGGGTCGCGTACGGCAACGCGGCCCGCCTCTTCGGTCACCCGCTGCCGTCGCGCGCCTGGCTGCGCATGGAGGAGATCTAGGCCTGTTCGAGGCCCTCGACGCGGGCCTGTATGACGCTGCGCTCGTGCTGGACGTAACGCCCGCTCTCGCCGAGCAGCGAGGCGGCCAGCCACAGGAACACGCCGAAGTCGTCGGCGACGCCGATCAGCATGAGAAAGTCGGGAAGCACGTCGACCGGCGACACGATGTAGACCACGCCAAGCGCGAGCAGACCCAGCTTGCCCTTGCCCATGCCGTCGTACTGGCCGCGCATGACCGCGCCGATCATCCGCGGGATCGCCCGGACCCTGGTCATCAACGCGGGCGACCCTGGTTTGGTCACCTCGCGGTAGGTCCGCCACGCCGCCGCCGCGCGTCCTGCCTTTGCCATCATGAGAATCCCCCTACCCCCGGCTCTTCACGACATAACGCGTCGCCGGGGCCACGAGTTCCTGACGATCAGGCCAGCGCCGCATGCTCGAACGGGCAGGCCCGCTCGACCTGCGAGGCCACCCTGACCAGCAGATCCTCCCGGCCGGCCGCCGCCACCAGCTGTACGCCCACAGGCAGCCCCGCCGCGGTCCTGTGCAGGGGCAGCGAGACGGCGGGCTGCCCGGTCGCGTTGACCGGCGAGGTGTAGGCCACGGCGTGCGCGGTCCTGCCGAAGCTCAGGCTGAGGTCGTCGGCCGGGATCCAGCCCAGCGGGAACGGCGCGACCCCCAGCGACGGCATCAGCAGCAGGTCGTGGCCGGCGCTCCACCAGGCGGCCATGCGCCGGCGGAAGCCGTCGATCCACTGCGCGGCCAGGATGTGGTCGGCCGCGCTGTGGTTCCGGGCCGTGCCCACCATGACGGCGTTACGCGGCTCCAGCTCCTCCACGTCCACGGGCTTGCCGCGGGCCGTGCCCAGGCTCGCGACCTGCGCCGCCAGGTTGTTGGCCACGATGTTGCCGAAGTGGTGCGGGAAGTCAGGGTCCGCGAGCGCCTCGGGGCCTCCTGGGGAGACGTCGTGGCCCAGCGACTCCAGCAGCGCCGCGGCCCTGGTGACGGCCTCGGCGACCTCAGGCGCCTCCGGTACGTCACCCCTGGGATGCGTGGTGAGGAACCCGATCCGCAGCCGCCCGGGATCCGCCCCCACCTCCGCGGCCAGCGGGCCGGGCAGCGGCGGGGCGTCGTACGGATCGCCGGGCCGCATGCCGGAGACGACGTCGAGCGCCGCCGCCGTGTCTCGTACGCTCCTGCTGACGAACCCGGGGCACGAGAACCCGCTCCACCCCTCGCCCAGCGCCGGGCCCAGGCTGACCCGGCCGCGGCTCGGCTTGAGCCCCACCAGGCCGCACACGGACGCGGGGATGCGGATCGAGCCGCCCCCGTCGCTGGCGGTGGCCAGCGCCACCATCCCGGCTGCCACCGCCGCCGCCGAGCCGCCGCTCGACCCGCCCGCGGAGTACGCCGGATCGTACGGGTTGCGCGTCGGCCCGAACGCCAGCGGCTCCGTGGTGATCGTGGAGCCGAACTCCGGGGTGTTGGTCCGCCCCAGCATGACGAACCCGGCATCGCGCAGCCTGACGACGCCGTACCCGTCCGGGGCGTCCACCACGCCGTCGCGCACCGACGAGCCCGCGCTGTACGGCTCCCCCGCCTGCCGCCAGCCCAGGTCCTTGAGCAGGATCGGCACCCCTCGGAAGGGCGCGTCCGCCGGAATGGCGTCGATCTCGGCCAGCGCGCGTTCGAAGCGGCGGTAGACGACCGCGTTCAGCTCGCCGTCGCGGGCCTCGATGCGGGCGATCGCGGCCTCGGCCAGCTCACGCGCCGAGACCTGCCCGTCCCTGACCGCCCGCGCCTGACCGAGCGCGTCCAGCCTCAGTACGTCGTCCACGTCGCCTCCTCAAGCCCGGGGAGCCAGGTCGCGCACCGCCTGGTCGATGGAGACCTCGCCGCCGGGGATGGGGGCGAGGACGGGGGTGTCGAGCCCGTTGTCGACGTACTGGTGGATCCTGGCGCGGCACGTGGCCGCGTCGCCGTGCACGATGAGGTCGTCGACCACCTCGTCGGGGATGGCCTTCAGCGCGGCCTGCCGGTCGCCCGCCGCCCAGGCCTCGTGCATCGGCCGCAACGTCTCGCCGCGGCCCAGCCAGTCGTGGAAGGCGGCGTACACCGGGACGGTGAGGTAGCCGGCCAGCATGCGTCTGGCCATCTCGCGCACCTGGGCGGTGTCCTCGCTGACGCAGACGAACAGGCGGGCGATCAGCTCGGTGCCGGGGCCGATCTCGGCGCGTACGCGGCGTACGTCCTCCGGGGAGAGCCAGTTGGTGATGGCGCCGTCGGCCTCGGCGGCGGCCAGCCGCAACATGCCCGGCCGCAGCGCGGCCAGCACGATCTTCGGCGGCGCCTTGGGAGCGCGTTCGAGCCTGAAGCCCTTGATCTCGAACGTCTCGTACGCCTCCGACACCTTCTCACCGGCCAGCGCCTTCTTGAGAAAACGCAGCGTGTCCCGGGTACGCGCGTACGGCTTGTCGAAGGTGCCCGCGTTCCACCGCTCGACGATGGCCGGCGAGGACGCCCCGATGCCCAGCACGAACCGCTCGGGCGCCAGATCGGCCAGCGTGGCCGCGGACATGGCCAGCAGCCCGGGGCCGCGCGTCGAGACGGGCACGATGGCGCTGCCCAGCCGGATGCCGGGCGCCCACTGCGCGGCCAGGGCCAGCGGCGTGAACCCGTCGACGCCGTTCACCTCGGCCGACCACGCGTCGGTGTAGCCGAGCTCGGGCAACTCCGCGATCAGCTTCTGCGACCTCGCGAGCGAACGGTCGTAGAAGGGAATGGTCATGCCCCACTGCTGCGTCATGCACGTCCTCCAGCACTGCCGCGTCCGGTCGGACGCTGGACGCGTCCAACCCTACCAACCGCTCGGTATGGGGACTAGGCGCGGAGTTCGTGCACCGCCGCGATGAAGTCCTTCGTGATGCCCCGGAGCCCCGGCAGGTGCGACAGGCCTACCAGCCGGTCCACCAGCGGCACCGTGACCTCGATCAGCCGGTACGTACGGGCGCACCCCGGCGAGGTGTCGTGCACCCAGAACAGCACCATCCCCATGGACAACAACCACAGCAGCTCGGGCAGTTCCTCCCGCAGCTCGGCGTTCATGCGGTCGCGCGAGCCCTCGACGACCTGGCGGTAGATCGCGATGGACGCCTCCCGCGCCGGGGACGACTGCTCACTGAACGGGCTCAGCGGGTTGGTCGGCTCGGCCGCGTGCTTGAAGAACTTCACGGCGAACTCGTGGTAGGGCTCGGAGACGCGTACCCACTCGCGCAGCACCCCGCTCAGCCGGGCCGCGAACGTGTCCTCGGTCTCCAGGAAATCCCTGCATGCCTCCTCGTGCTCGGCCTGGGCGCGATCGTAGTACGCCTGGATCAACGCCTCCTTGCTCTCGAAGTAGTAGTAGGCGTTCCCCACGGACACCCCGGCCTCCGCGGCGATGGCGCGCATGGTGGTCGCGTCGAAGCCGCGCTCCCTGAACAGTCGCAACGCCGTCTCGACGATGAGCTCCCGGGTGCTCTCCGATCCACGGTTTCGGGCTTCGGACACGTTCGTCACTGTACGTCGGGAGACCTGGTTAGGTCATGGAGCCGCACGGTGATCGCCGATCCACGGCAAAGTTGCATCCGCGGCATGAGTTATCTCCAGTGAATGGTGGGATTGTCGTTTCAGGCGGAAGGGCTATTTCCGCGAAAAGGCATCGACATGTGGATACGTGGAACAGTGCGCCTCATCGTAGTCGCGCTCCTCGGCATAGAGATCACCATCATCGCGCTGGCCTCGACCGCCTCCGCCGCCACCCACCCCGATGGGCAGCGGGCAGGAAGCGGTCCCAACGAGGCCGGGCCCGACGGGTGGGAGGATCCCCTCCCGCAACCGCTGCGGGCGGCCATGGCGGAGACGCAGTCCGGCGCCTCCGAGACCAGGCCGCTGCCCGCCGGACCCTCGGCGCACGAAAACCTCATGATGGACCGTGACGATTTGGCGGCCCTGCGGAACTGGCCGCTGGAAGACCTGCGGTGGCTCATGGAAGGCAGGCAACTGCCGGACACGACGCGGGTTGAGTCGTGGACGGCCCAGCCGCGGGCGAACCTGTCGCCCGCGGAAGGCCGCCCACAGGCCTCCAAAGCGCGAAAACGCACCAAGGCCAAGAAGCGCCACATGCGGCGGCACAAGGCTCACAAGCGCGGCGGCGTGAACCTGGCACGCGCGATGCCCCGGCGGGCGGCCGCGCAGTTGACCCACGCCACCGCCGCCGGCTGGCTGAAGACCTCGGGCCTGCGTACGAAGTCGACGGGCAACTGCGCGAGCAAGCACCTGCGCCACTGCACCTCGTTCGACTCCGTACGGGCGGGGACCATCGCCGGCATCATCAAGCTCAAGCGCGCGAGCGGCTGCCCGATCATGGTGACGGGCGGTACGGAGACCGGCCACGCGCCCGGCCAGTACAGCCACGGCAACGGCTACAAGCTGGATATCTCACACAATTCCTGTATCGACCGGCACATCCATACAACGTCCGATCGTGCCGGAGTCCGCAGCGACGGCGCCCGGCTCTACCGAGACGGATCAGGCACCGTCTACGCCGACGAAGGCGACCACTGGGACATCCTCTTCCGGTGAGAGGACCTGCGGCGGACGCCGTGCGGCACCCACGGCGTCACACCACATCATCCGGTCACTTCTCGGACGCGACCAGCTCGGCGATCTCCGCCGCGTTCAGCGCCGCCCCCTTGCGCAGGTTGTCACCGCACACGAACAGGTCGAGCGTGTTGGGGAAGTCGACCGCCTGGCGGACACGGCCGACGTAGGTCGGGTCGTTGCCCACCACCTCGAGCGGCGTCGGGAACACCCCTCCGGCCGGGTCGTCCATGAGGACCACCGACGGCGCCGCCTCCAGGACCCGATGCGCGTCGGCGACCGTGATCGCGCGCTCGAACCGCGCGTGCACCGCCAGCGAGTGAGTCGTGATCACTGGTACGCGCACGCAGGTCGCGGAGACCTTGAGCTCCGGGATGCCGAGGATCTTGCGGGACTCGTTGCGGAGCTTGAGCTCCTCGGAGGCCCAGCCGCCCTCCTTGTAGGAGCCGGCCCACGGAACCACGTTGAACGCGATCGGCGCCGGGAACGGCGACTCGCCGGGCAGCTTGTCGGCCAGCACCCCGCGTACGTCACCGGCCACCTGACCGAGGCTGCGGTCGCCCGCCAGGGCCTCGGCCTCGTCGTAGAGCCGCGCGGAACCGGCCACGCCGGCGCCCGACACCGCCTGGTAGGAGGCGACGACCAGCTCGGAGAGCGTGAACTCGGCGTGCAGCGCGCCCATGGCCGCCATCATCGACAACGTCGTGCAGTTGGGCGTGGAGATGATGTTGCGCGGTCGGTTGCGCGCGTCGAGCGGGTTGACCTCGGGCACCACCAGCGGCACGTCGGGCTCCATGCGGAACGTGCCCGACTTGTCGATCACGACGGGACCGCGGGCGGCCGCGATCGGCACCCACTCGGCCGACACCTCGTCGGGCACGTCGAAGATGGCCACGTCGATGCCGTCGAAGACCTCGGGCGCGAGCGCCTGGACCACGACGTCCTCGCCGCGCACGCGCAGGACCTTGCCCGCCGAACGGGCAGAGGCGACGAGACGGATCTCGCCCCAGATGTCCTCACGCGTCGACACGATGTCGCGCATCACGGTGCCCACGGCGCCGGTCGCGCCGATCAGGGCCAGATTGGGCCTGCTGCTCATCGTCCGGTTCCTCCATACACCACGGCTTCGACCTGGTCGGCGTCGAGATCGAAGGCACGGTGGGCGGCCCCCACGGCCGCGTCGACACCGTCCTCTCCGACCACGACAGAGATGCGGATCTCCGACGTGGAGATCATCTCGATGTTGACCCCCGCGTCGGCGAGGGCCGCGAAGAACGTCGCCGTGACGCCGGGGTGCGAACGCATGCCCGCTCCGATCAGCGACACCTTTCCGATCTGGTCGTCGAAGAGCAGCGACTCGTAACCGATCCGCTCCTGGACCTTCTTCAGCGCCGTCAGCGCGGCCTGGCTGTCAGCCGTGGGCAGCGTGAAGGAGATGTCGGTGCGGCCGGTGGCCGCGGCCGAGACGTTCTGCACGATCATGTCGATGTTGATCTCGGCGTCGGCCAGTGTTTTGAAGATCGAGGCAGCCTCGCCGACCTTGTCGGGCACCCCGACAACAGTGATCTTGGCCTCGCTCCGGTCGTGCGCGACGCCGGAGATGATCGGCTGCTCCATCTCGGTTCCTTCGGTGTAAGGGTCGGACACGACCCACGTGCCTTCCTTGGTGCTGAACGAGCTGCGTACGTGGATCGGCAGGCTGAAGCGGCGAGCATACTCGACGCAGCGCAGGTGCAGAATCTTCGTCCCGCAGGCGGCCATCTCCATCATCTCGTCGTAGGAGATTCTGGGGATCTGCCGCGCCGTGGGCACGATGCGCGGGTCGGCGGTGTAGACGCCGTCGACGTCGGTGTAGATCTCGCACACGTCGGCCTCGAGCGCCGCCGCCAGCGCGACCGCCGTGGTGTCGGAGCCGCCGCGACCCAGCGTCGTTATGTCCTTCGTGTCCTGCGAGACACCCTGGAAGCCGGCCACGATCGCGATGTGTCCCTGGTCGATCGCCTCGCTGATGCGGCTCGGCGTCACGTCGATGATGCGCGCCTTGCCGTGCACCGAATTGGTGATCAGACCCGCCTGCGAGCCGGTGAACGAGCGGGCCTCGTGGCCGAGGTTGGCGATCGCCATCGCCAGCAGGGCCATCGAGATGCGCTCGCCCGAGGTCAGCAGCATGTCGAGCTCGCGGCCCGGAGGCAGCGGCGACACCTGCTCGGCCAGATCGAGCAGCTCGTCGGTCGTGTCGCCCATCGCGGAGACGATCACGGCCACGTCGTTGCCGGCTTTTTTCGTCGCGACGATCCGTTGCGCGACCCGCTTGATGCAGGACGCGTCGGCGACGGACGAACCACCGTACTTTTGCACAACGAGGGCCACAAGAAGTCTCCCGGTCTGGACTGTGAGCTGCCAGTCTACTGGGGCCGTCTCATGAGCCCGAGGGACCCTGCCGCCATGTGGACGATCTTCAAACCGTGGTGGTCTCCTCGGCCACGTCGAGCCGCGAATGCGCGGCCAGCGCCTGCAGCGCCCGCATGGCGGCACCCGCGTGGTTGCCCCAGGTGTTGAAATAAGAGTATTGCCACCACCAAAGTGCCTCGTGCGGCCGGCCCGCGTGATAGTGGCGCAGCCCGTGAATGAGGTCGGCGGCGACCGCCGTCAGGTCGTCGGACAGCCGGTAGGGGGTGACCCCCGTGTCCTTGTACGGGTCGAACACCTCGGCGTAGTCGTCGACCGCCTCCAGCCGCTCCGCCAGCGCCGTGCGCACGCCGTCGATGTCGGGGTCCTCGCTCATCGGCGGCTCGTAGTTGCCGGCCAGGATCACGTCGCGGTTGGCGCCGAGTTTGGCGCCCGCCAGGCTCACCTGGGCGACCTCCACCAGCAGCAGCGACCATATGGCGTCGCCGCCCTCGCCGCCCGCGACCCTCGTCAACCCGTCGACGTAGTCTTGTGCGTGCCCGGAGATCTCTTCCGCCAGCGCGCTCCACTCGTCAGACATCCAGCAGCCTCCGTCCCTCGAACGCGCGGCCCAAGGTGACCTCGTCGGCATATTCGAGGTCACCGCCCACAGGCAGACCGCTGGCCAGTCGTGTCACTTTCACACCCATCGGCTTGACCAGACGGGCGAGGTAGGTCGCCGTCGCCTCCCCCTCGAGATTGGGGTCGGTGGCGAGGATGAGCTCGGTGACGCGGCCGTCGGCCAGCCGCGTCATGAGCTCACGAATGCGCAGGTCGTCGGGGCCGACACCGTCGATCGGACTGATCGCGCCGCCGAGCACGTGGTAGGTGCCGCGGAACTCGCGCGTCTTCTCGATCGCCACGACGTCCTTCGACTCCTCGACCACGCAGATCACATGGGTGTCGCGGCGCGCGTCACGGCAGATGCGGCACTCCTCCTCGGAGGCCACGTTGCCGCACGTGCGGCAGAACCGCACCTTCTCCTTGACCTCCAGCAACGCGTGCGCCAGCCGTTTGACATCGGCTGGATCGGCCGCCAGCAGGTGGAACGCGATCCGTTGCGCGCTCTTGGGACCGACGCCGGGCAGCAGCCCCAGCTCGTCGATCAGATTCTGGACGACCCCTTCGTACATGCCTAGAATCCTGGCAACTGTCCGAGGCCGCCGCCGCCCAGCCCCTGGGCGAGCGGGCCGAGCTTCTCCTGCTGCAGGTCGGCGGCCGCGCGCACGGCGTCGCGGACGGCCGCGATCACCAGGTCGGCGATCGTGTCAGCGGTGTCCTGCGCGTCGC
Organism: Nonomuraea sp. K271; assembly: GCF_009908215.1. Lineage (NCBI taxonomy): Bacteria > Bacillati > Actinomycetota > Actinomycetes > Streptosporangiales > Streptosporangiaceae > Nonomuraea > Nonomuraea sp. K271. The sequence goes on from NZ_JAAAHR010000185.1 coordinate 17,810, forward strand.
CGGCGTCGATCACGCTCGGGTCGATCTTGAGCTCGAGCAGCTCGCCCGAGCCGTTGACGACGGCGGTGACCATGCCGCCGCCTGCTGAGCCCTCGATCTGCGCATCGTTGAGCTCCTGCTGGGCGCTCACAAGCTGCTGCTGCATGAGCTGTGCCTGCTCCAGCAGCTGCTGCAGGTTGACATCCCCTGGGTTCACCGTCGTGCGCTCCTCGTGGCTCCGCGTTCTTGACTGCCACGAGCCTACGGTGTTTGGGCGGCGTCATGTACTGGTGGCGTCCCCATGTTTCGTCCCAGGGCCTCCGCCCGGATGATCCGCTCCTCGCCCGGCGTGTTCCCCACCGGGCGTTCGAGGGCGTTTCGGAGGTGTCCGGCCGGGTCTCAGGCCCCCCTCCAGCGCCGAGACCCGGCCTCACGCCAGTGAACCGGCGCGTTGGTCAGGAACGCTAGGAGACCGAACGTTGCGCACACGTTGCGTCCATTCGATCACGGTACGCAATCATCACGAATGGCTTGCGTGAAAGGCTTTCAGGACGGATAGTCGAGCTGACTACTTGGAGTGACTGATGAGTTACGCCCATCTCGACGAATACTCCCGCTCGCTTCGCGGAGCGCACGAAGCGGTGGCGGCCGGCCAGGACTGGCCGCACTCCCCACGCCGTCTGATCATGGCGTCGTGGCGTCGCTCCCTCGAAGCCGACATCAACCCGGAGAAGACGAGCGCGCCCTCAGTCTTAGACGCCTCGCACATCGAGGAGGTCCGCCAGGCCCACCCCCTGCGCCCTCTCC
>NZ_JAAAHR010000186.1:0-18416 GCF_009908215.1 Nonomuraea sp. K271
CGACCGCGGCGCGGAAGGTGTCGCGCACGATCGGGCCGGTGACGCGGGCGTGCGCGGTCACCGACAGGGCGTAGCGGGAGTGGTCGTCCAGCCAGGACAGGATCTCGGTGTCGGTGCCGTCGGCGAGGCGGTAGTGGGTGAAGTCGGCCTGCCAGGTCTCGTTCGGCTGTTCTGCCTGGAAGCGGATGTAGGACGAGCGGGGCCGCTTCTTCGGCTCGGGTACCACCAGGCCGCGACGGGTGAGGTATCGGCTGATCGTGGCCCGGGACACCGTCCGCTGATGGTGCTGGCGCAGGTGCCAGGCGATGGTGTCCGGGCCGGCATCCAGGCCTTGCTCGGCGAGCTGTTTGCGGAGCCGGACGATCAACTCGACGGTGTCGGCGTCGATCGCGTTCGGCGAGCTCTTCGGCCGCCGGGAGCGGGGCTCGAACGCCGCCTCGCCCTCGGCCCGGTAGCGCGCGACGAGCTTGGACACCCAGCCCTTGGAGACTCCGTAGGCGCGGGCGACCTCTGCCTGGGACCGGCCCTCGACGACAACAGCGGTGATGACAACTCTGGCCTTGGACACACCGCCCACGCTGTTGATCGCGGCGGTTGCTTATGTCCTGAGACACACCCTGTTGAAGTTTCCTATGTCCTGCGACATGGGTTTCCTATGTCCTGAACCAGCACACTGCCACTCGGACAGCGGCCCTGAAAGGAAAGGGCCGCGGGCCACGGCCTGGCCGGAGGGAATGGCGACCCCCGGCCGGACCACGCCCTCACCCCGGGCCGGCCCACGCCAGCCGGGCCCGGGGTCCAAGCCGCTCCGGCCCAGCCGGTACGGGTGGTTGTGAGCGGACGGCTGCAGGTCGACGTCGTACCGTACCGCCTGGTGGACCTGGACCGGCCGGTGGGCGAGCAGGACCACCGGGCGGGCAGGTTCACGGCCGCTCAGCGCCCGGTCGTGCTCGGGCTGTCGCCGTGGTCCGTGCCGGTGACGTCGTTGACGCCGGCGAGGCCGAGACCCCCGATCGAACCTGGGCGGTCGCGTGGCCGGCGTCGTCGTCCGCCGGTGGATCGCCTGAATACGCCGTCAGGAGTACGCCCGGCCGGCCGCGTACGCTCTCGGGGGCAGCGCGCCGACCCCGGGCCGCGCCGGCTTACCCGATCGACCGGGGGCGGGAGGACGCGGCGAGCCGCCGCCTGCCGTACGCGGTGCGTCCCCACGGCTTGTAGATCGACACGATCGCGCAGGTGAGGTACATGGTGGTGGAGACGAATCCGGCGCCGACCTGGCCCACCCCGCCCCTGGCGACGTCGGCGAACTCGCCGGGAGGTGTGCCGGGCCACGACCTCGGCGGTCTCCCGGAGCCCCGGCAGCAGAGACAGCGGGATGAGCACCACCGCGATCGACGTGAGGACGAACTTCACGGTCACCCAGTAGTGCCGGAAGATCCCCCACGACGTGCCGAGGGAGAGCACGACGCCCGTGACGAAGGCGGTCACGCTCAACGGGATCAGGTAGAACCCGCCCAGCATGTCGAGCACGCGATAGACGGCATGCTGCGTGGCCGGGCTTCCCGTGGTCATGCCGGTGACCGCCAGCGCGGGCACGGCGAGGTTGAGGCCCAGCCAGCCGACGGAGGAGACCACGTGCGCGAGCAGCACGAACCCGCGGACCTTCGGCGACATGAGGGGAAGTGTCTGCCGCCCCGGCCGATCCTCGCCTCGATGGTCACGGTCCCGGCCCTTCGTCAGCCTTGCTTCCCGAACGCACGCGGCCACGATCCCGGCTTCGCGCGAAATCGGCGTCCGTCCGGGAGCGGCTTGTGGGCTACACCAACGGGAGTAGCCGTGCCGGGGGATCGCCGGAGATGGGGCGGGGTGGCTACGGGGTGCGGCGGGCGAGGTAGAGGGCCGTGGTCACGCTGAGCGTCACCTGGTCGCCGAAGACGTCGCGCAGCGCGCCGAGCAGGCCGGCGCGTACGTCCTCGGGGAGCATCCGGATGGCCGAGCGGGTGCCGAGCAGCGTGAGGTAGTCGGCGACGGGAAACGTGAGCTCCGACGGGTAGAGCCGGGCCGACAGATCATGGAAGGCGTCCTGCCGTTCCAGCTCCAGCCACCAGCGCGACGACTCGATCGACGACTCGGTGGGCAACTCGGTGTCCACGAGGATGTGCGGCGTGTGCGCCCGGTAGACGGCGAGCGCCGCGTCCAGCACCGCGGGGTCCTTGAGCATGTCGAAGTGCCAGAACAGGGCGACGGCGCCTCCCGGGGCGAGCACCTCGGCCGCCTTGCGCCACCTGAGCTCCGGGTCGGTCCAGTGCCAGGCCTGGGCGCTGAACAGCAGGCCGAACGCCCGGTCGGGGCGGAACTCCTCGAACGGGGAGACGACGACGCGCACGTCGGGCCGTCCGTCCAGCCGCCGGTTCAGCACCGCGGCCATCGCGGCGTCCGGCTCGACGGCGGTGAGGTCGGTGCCGCGGGCCGCGAACATCGCCGTGGCCTTGCCCGTGCCCGCGCCCGCCTCGACGGCCGGCGCGCCGCCGAGCCCGGCGTAGGCCAGGACGTCGTCCACGAGGGCGTCCGGGTAGGCGGGGCGGACCCTGTCGTATGCGTCGGCCACTTCTCCGAAGACCCTGGATTGCACCCGCTCCGCAGTCATATGCGCCCTTTCGTTGTCGATAACCGCCTTCTTACCAGAGCGGAGTCAGGTCATCGTGGAGCGGTCGGCCGCCGTGATAGCCCGCAACATGTACGGGTGCAGCAGCTTCGCCCGCTGCCGCGGGATGCCGCCGGCGAGGGCGGCCTCGGCCAGTGCGTCCCTCAGCCACTCCACGTCCACGGGGCGCCCGTCGTCCCGCCGGAGCAGCGGCTCGCCGGGACCCCGATCCGACGACAGCGCCTCCAGCAGCGGCCGGGCCGGAGGCGGCACCGGGAAGGCCACGATGTCCCCGCGGCTGTCGTGCACGGTCACGATGGCCAGGTCGCCCCCCGCCACCGGGTGCAGGTCCTGGAGGGTCAGCTCGGCGAGGGCGTCCGCGGCGGCGCCGGTGGCGTCCAGCAGCGCGACGGCCGCGGCCTCGGCGTGCCGGCCGCCGGCGGCCAGCCGGGCGACGCCCTGGCGCAGCAGCCGCCGGTCCTCGCGGGTGAGCACGCCGGTGCCGGGAGCGGCGACGCGGTCGTGGCGTACCGCGCCGGAACGCCAGGCGAAGGCGTAGAAGGAGGACAGCACGCCTCGCCTCCTGTTCACCGTCGCGCTGGCCAGGGGTTTGCCCGGCACGCGTACGCCGATGGTGAGGGCGCCGGCGCGCGCCGCGTCGCAGTAGGTGTCGAGGTGCGCTCCGGTGACCGCGAGCAGCTCGACGGACGGCTCGGCCTCGCGCAGCCAGCGCAGGAACGCGGCGAGGACCCGCAGGCGGACCTGCCTGGTGGCCGCCGACGGCCGCTCCCGCAGCCAGGCCGCGACCGTGCGCCAGGTCAGCGGGTCGAGGGAATCGAGCAGGTCGACGTCGGCGCCGGGCACCTCGCCCGCGTCCTGCGGGCCGCGGCGCGGGCGCAGACCGGCGATCTGCCCGACGCTGGCCGCGGCCGCGCCCCGGCCGGCGCCTGCGCCTAAGGCCGTGCCCGCCGGTGGGGTGCTCTGTGCTCGACCGGCGATCCCTGAGCCAGGCAGATCAGTCATGATCTTGATCATCTCACGGAGCCCGCCTCACTCGCGTCCTCCTTCGGGACCTGTTTGGGGGAAACACGTTCCCGGGCGCGGCGGACGTACGACCGCCCCGGTGCTCGTGCGGTGCCGGACCGGGTCATCGTCCCGGCGGGGGCGTGCCCGGCGCCGGCCAGGACGGCGCCGTACTGGAGGCACACCAGGTGGCGGATCGGGATGCTCTCGTGGGCCGCGCCGGCCTCCGCCTCCGCGCACCACCCGTCGTACGTCCGGGTCAGCTCGCGCGTCCACGTCCTGATGGCGGGGGTGGTGTCGCCGACCGCCAGCTCGCCCTCCAGCGCCCGCAGCAGCATGCCGCCGAACCGCAGCCACATGCTGTGCAGCGTATCGCGGCAGGAGGACACCTCGGCGACCGTCGCGGCCGGCTGCAGGAGTTGTTCGAGGTGGATCTCGCCGATCCGGTGGAGCGGCTCGTGATCTGGCTCCAGCCGCGCCTGCAGTTGCGCGAGGAGTTCTCACTGGCGTACGTCTTCATCGCCCACGACCTGAGCGTGGTCCAGCACCTCGCCGACCGGGTGGCCGTCATGTACCTGGGCAAGGTCGTCGAGACGGGCTCCGAGCAGGAGGTCTACGGCTCGGCGGCGCATCCGTACACGCAGGCCCTGCTGTCGGCGGCGCCGGTCCCTGATCCGGCGCTGCGGGGCACCCGTCGGGAGATCCCGCTGGAGGGCGAGCCGCCCAGCCCGGTCGATTGGCCGCGCGGCTGCTCGTTCCATCCGCGCTGCTGGAAGGCGGAGGACGGCTGCTCCGTGTCCGCGCCGGCGCTGGAACCGGTGCACGGGCCCGGCCATCTGGTGGCCTGTCACCTGGCGGAGCGGCCCGCGGGAACGGGGACGGCCTGACAGGACCCTCAAGTATCAGGTACCTTATTTATAGATCGGGTGCCTGACGGAGGGAGCGGACATGAAGGTGTTGATCATCGGGGCCGGCATGGGCGGGCTGACCCTCGCCCAGGCGCTGCGGCGCACGGGGATCGAGGTCGCGGTCCACGAGCGCGACGACGCGATCGAGGCGACCGGCGGCTACCGGCTCCATCTCGACGACCTGGCCTGCGCGGTGCTGGCCCGCCACCTCACGCCCGACCACTACCAGGCACTCCTCGGCAGCTCGGCGGGGTGGCAGGCGTTCCGCCGCTTCGCCGTCACCGACCACCGGATGCGGCTGCTGTCGGCCGAGCCGCGCGAGCGCACGGCCGAGACACTCATGATCGGCCGCATCCCGCTGCGCCGGCTCCTCGCCCACGGGCTGGACGGCGCGCTGAGGTTCGGCGCCGAGTACACCGGCCACCGCACCCACGCGGACGGCACGGTCACGGCGCACTTCGCCGACGGGAGCACCGACCGGGGCGACCTCCTCGTCGGGGCCGACGGCGTCGGCTCGCGGGTCGCCGCGGCGCTGGCCGGCCGTCCGACCTCGGCGCCCGCCGGGGTGAGCGGCATCGCCGGCCGCACCCCGCTCGACGGGCGGACCCGCCCGCTCGTCCCCGGGCTGCTGGCCGAGGGCCCGGCGCTGGCCTTCGGACCGGGTGGGATCGGGATGTTCGTCACCGTGCACGACCCGGCGGGCGGCGCCGTCGTCGACCCCGCCTCCTGCACCCGGGTGCCCGCCGTCCTGGAGGAGCCCGCGCTCATCTGGGGGCTCCTCGCGCCCGACGGGCGGTTGCCCGGCAGCCCGCGCGAGCTCGACGGCGCGGGCCTGACGCGGGTCACCGGCACGCTGCTCGACGGCTGGGACGGGCGGGTGCGCGCGCTCGTCCGCGCGGGAGACCCGGACACGGTGGCGTACTTCCGTTTCCACGCCGCCGACCCCGACGTCGACCTGACCCCCTGGCCGGCCGGAGCCGTCACGGCGCTGGGTGACGCCGTGCACGCCATGCCGCCCACCGGCGGGCGGGCCGCGGCCACCGCCATCCGCGACGCCGGGCTGCTGGCCGGCGAGCTGGCCCGCGCGTACGCGGGGGAGTCCACCATCCCGATGGCCGTGCACCGCTACCAAAGCGCGATGGCCGCCTACGCGGGCGACGCGATCCGCACCTCGATGCAGCCGCTCGGCTGGGTGCACCGGCTCGCCGGCCCGGTCGGCACGGGGCTGGCCCGGCTGAGCCTGCCCGCTCTCGCCACGGCCGCCCGGCTCGGCCGCGGCGTCACGGCCGCCCGCGGCCGTCGCATGAGCGGGACCCGCGTTGCCTGAGCGGGGGCCCGGCTACGGGGCCTGGCCCGACGGTGAGCCCGACCTGCCGCTGTGGGAGCTGATCCGGACCTCCCACGTCGTCGCCAGGGGCTTCACCGCTCTCTTCGCCTCGGTCGGGCTCACCCCGACGCAGTTCGGCGTGCTGGCCACGCTCGCCTCCGGCGAGGACCCCACCCAGGCCGAGCTGGCCCGCGCGATCATGGTGCGCCCGCAGAGCATGAACGAGCTGTTCGTGTCGTTGCTGAAGCGCGGCCTGGTCGAGCGCGACGGGCCAGGAGGCCGCGGGCGCAGGACCGGGTTGCGCATCACCGACGCGGGCCGCGAGCTGCTGGCCCGGGCGCAGCCCGAGGTGGAGGAGTTCAACGCGCCGGAGGCCATCGGCCTGTCCGCCGCCGAGGCCGCCGAGTTGTCGCGGATGTTGCGCGTCGTCCGCGACACCCTGGCGTGACCCCGTGCGGTCAGGGGGCGTAGCCGAGCACGTGGTCGCGCAGCAGGCGGCCGACCTCGGGGTCGCCCCGGTCGAAGGCCTCGACGAGCGGCTCGTGATCGGCGGCGTTCTCGTGCGGCCGCATCCTGAACAGCCGGATCGAGACGTGCGTCCACACCTCGATGCCCAGCGACTCCCACACCGAGGCCAGCACCGCGTTGCCGGACGCGGTCACGATCTCGCGGTGGAAGCCCACGAGGTGGCGCACCTGGCCGTCGAGCGAGCCGGCGGCGGCCGCCTCGTGCATGCGGGCCACGTGCGCCCGCAGCGCGGGGACGGACGGGCCGCCCAGGCGCGTGGCGGTCTCCTCCAGGCCCGCCCGCACCTGATAGACCTCGCGCAGGTCGGCCGGGGTGAAGCCGCGGACCCGCGCGCCCTTGTTGGGTGCGGACTCGATCAGCCTGAGCGCTTCGAGCTCGCGCAGCGCCTCGCGGACGGGGGCCTGACTGACCTGAAGCTCGGCGGCCAGGCGGCGCTCCACGATGCGGTCGCCCGGCCCCCAGCGGCCGCTGATCATGCCCTTGACCAGCACGTCGCGGATCTCGTCACGCAGCGGCGGCCGCGCCACAGGCTCCACAGAGAAATCCTCTCATCATATGATCGATCATAGGGTGTTTAATGGAAGCATGCAGAGAGATCTGGATCCTCAGGAGACCGCCGAATGGCTCGAGTCGCTCGAGGCGGTCCGGCGGGAGGCCGGTCCCGAACGGGCCGGCTACCTGCTGCGCAGGCTGGCCACGAGCACGCGCTATCTCAACACGGTGCCCACGGCGGAGGAACCCGCCTATCCGGGCGACCTCTACCTGGAGGAACGTGTCGCGGCCTACGACCGGTGGAACGCCGCCGCCATGGTCACCCGTGGCGCCAAGCTGGGGCTCGGCGGCCACCTGGCCACCTACGCCTCGGCCGCGTGGCTCTATGAGGTGGGGTTCAACCACTTCTTCCACGCCGGCCACGACCAGGTGTATTTCCAGGGGCACGCCTCTCCCGGCATCTACGCCCGCGCCTTCCTGGAAGGACGGCTGAGCGAGGAGCAGCTCGACCTCTTCCGCCGCGAGCCCGAGGGCGGCCTGCCGTCCTACCCGCACCCGAGGGCCATGCCGGACTTCTGGCAGTTCCCCACCGTGTCGATGGGGCTCGGCCCGCTCAACGCGATCTACCAGGCGAGGTTCAACCGCTACCTGCACAACCGCGGCATCAAGGACACCTCGCGCAGCCATGTCTGGGCCTTTCTCGGCGACGGGGAGATGGACGAGCCCGAGGCCACCGCAGCACTCACGCTGGCGGCACGGGAGGGCCTCGGCAACCTCACCTTCGTGATCAACTGTAACCTCCAGCGGCTCGACGGCCCCGTCCGCGGCAACTCCCGCGTCGTGCAGGAGCTGGAGAGCGTCTTCATGGGCGCGGGCTGGCACGTCGTCAAGGCGCTGTGGGGCCAGGAGTGGGACACCCTGCTCGGCTCCGACGAACTGGTGGCCAGGCTCGGCGAGGTGCCGGACGGCCAGTTCCAGACGTACGCCGCCTCGTCCGGGGCCTACATCAGGGAGCACCTGTTCCACGGCCTGGACGTGCCGCACTCCGACGAGGACCTGCGGCGCATCGTCGGCGGCTCGCGGGCGGGGCACGAGCCGCGCAAGGTGTACGCCGCCTACCGCAAGGCCATGGAGCAAACCGGCGCGCCCACCGTGATCCTCGTCCAGACGGTCAAGGGCTGGACGCTCGGCGCCGGTGTCGAGGCGCGCAACGCCAACCACCAGATGAAGAAGCTCACGCAGGACGAGTTCCGCGTCATGGGCGAGCGGCTCGGCCTGCCGGTCCCCGACGGGGCGCTCGACGGCGAGCTGCCGCCCTACCTGCACCCCGGCCCCGGCTCGCCCGAGGCGCGCTACGTCGCCGAGCGCCGCGCCGCGCTCGGCGGGCCGCTGCCCCGGCGCGCGGTCTCCCACCGCCCGCTGCCGCAGCCCGGCGAGCGGCCCTTCCGCGGCCTGGCCAAGGGCTCGGCGCAGCCGGTGGCCACCACGATGGCGTTCGTCCGGCTGGTCAAGGACCTGATGAAGGAGCCGGAGACCGGGCGGCGCTGGGTGCCGATCGTGCCCGACGAGGCCAGGACGTTCGGCATGGAGTCGCTCTTCCCCACCGCGCAGATCTACTCGCCCCACGGCCAGCGTTACGACGCCGTGGACCGGGAGCTGCTGCTGTCGTACAAGGAGGCGGTCGACGGGCAGATCCTCATCGAGGGCATCACGGAGGCGGGGTCGATGGCCTCGTTCACCGCCGCGGCGTCCAGTTACGCCACCCACGGCGAGCCGATGATCCCCTTCTACATCTTCTACTCGATGTTCGGCTGGCAGCGCACCGGCGACCAGATGTGGGCCCTGGCCGACCAGCTCGGCCGGGGGTTCCTCATCGGGGCGACCGCCGGGCGCACCACGATGACGGGGGAGGGGCTGCAGCACGCCGACGGGCACTCCCCGCTGCTCGCCTCGACCAACCCCGCGTGCCTGGCCTACGACCCCGCCTTCGCGTACGAGGTGGGGGTGATCGTGCGTGACGGGCTCAGGCGCATGTACGGCCCGGAGGCCGAGGACGTGTTCTACTACCTGACCCTCTACAACGAGCCGAAGCCGCAGCCCGGGCTGCCCCAAGGCCGCGAGAAGGAGGTCGAGGAGGGAATCGTCAAGGGCATCTACCGCTACTCCGCCCGCGGCGGCGCCGCTCACCTGCTGGCCAGCGGCACCGCGATCCACTGGGCGCTGGAGGCGCAGCGGCTGCTGGAGGACGAGTACGGCGTCGGCGTCGACGTGTGGTCGGTCACCTCGTGGAGCGAGCTGCGCCGGGAGGCCATGACCGCGACGGGCGTGCCCTACCTGCGGCAGGCCATGGCGGGGACGAGCGGGCCGGTGATCGCGGTCAGCGACTGGATGCGAGCGGTGCCCGACCAGATCCTGCCCTGGATCGACCGGCCGTGGACCTCGCTCGGCACCGACGGGTTCGGGTTGTCGGGCCCGCGGGAGGACGTACGCCGCCACTTCGGGGTGGACCCGCGCTCGATCGCGGACGCCGTGCTCAAGGCGGTCGAGGAGTAGGGCCGCCCGCCTGGTCCGTCCAGGCGGTTCGATATATTGCGGAATGTCGTGATCGCCCGAGGAGGAGACACCCATGGACGCCGATGAGTTCTTCGGCCGGCACCTCGACCGCGTCCCGATCCTCGGCATCTTCCGCAACCTCGACCCCGATGCCACCGTGGCGATGTGCGAGCGGGCGTGGGAGTTCGGGGTCGAGCTCATCGAGGTGCCCGTGCAGACCTCCAGCGCGCTCCCCTCACTGAGGGCGGCCGTGGAGGCCGCGAAGGGGCGCGGCAAGAGCGTCGGCGCGGGGACGGTGACCACGGCCGCCCAGCTGACGGCGGTGCACGAGATGGGCGCGGCGTTCGCGGTCGCGCCCGGCCTGCATCCCGAGGTCGTCGCCGAGTCGCGCCGCCTCGGGCTGCCGCACCTGCCGGGCGTGGCGACCGCCACGGAGATCGCCGCGGCCCTCACGCACGGCTTCACCTGGCTCAAGGCGTTCCCGGCCAAGCAACTGGGGGCGGGCTGGATCACCGCCCAGCTCGCGCCGTTCCCCTCTGTGAGGTTCGTCGCCACCGGCGGCATCGACGCCGGTAACGCGGCCGGCTTCCTGGCCGCGGGGTGCCGCGCCGTGGCCGTGGGCTCGGCGCTCAACGACGACGAGGCGCTGGCCAGGCTGCGCGCGAGCATCCCCGCCTGAGACAGCTTTCCCCGGCGGTCGTTCCGCCACCGTCCTCATGTTGGAACGCTCCATGGCTTGCGCACCACGAATCGTATGGCGTACGGTACGGCGTACGCTTCAATATGGAGGAACCTTGACCGACATCCGGCCCTTCCGCCTCGAAACCGCCCAGGCCGACCTCGACGACCTGGGCGCACGGCTCGGTCGGGTGCGCTGGCCGGACGAGGCGCCCGGCCACGACTGGCGCCTCGGCGTGCCCCTCGACCACCTCAAGCGCCTCGTCGAGTACTGGCGCACCGGCTACGACTGGGAGGCGGCACAGGCCGGGCTCAACCGGCACGACCAGTTCGTCACCGAGATCGACGGGCAGCGCGTGCACTTTCTGCACCTGCGCTCCGCCGACCCCGGCGCGCTGCCGCTGCTCATCACCCACGGCTGGCCCAGCTCCCCGGTCGAATACCTCGACGTGATCGAGCCGCTCAGCCGCGACTTCCACCTGGTCATCCCGTCGCTGCCGGGCTATGGCCTGTCCGGGCCCACCCGTGAGGCCGGATGGGGCTCCACCCGCATCGCCCGCGCCTGGCTCGAGCTGATGACCCGGCTCGGCTACGAGCGCTTCGGCGTGCAGGGCGGCGACTGGGGCACGTGGATCTCGCGCGAGGTCGGCATCCTCGCCCCCGAACGGGTCGCGGGCATGCACGGCAACGGCATCATCTGCTTCCCCATCGGGGCGCCCGGCGAGCTCGACGGGCTGAGCGAGGCCGAGCAGGAGCGGCTGGCCTTCCGCGAGAGCTACATGACCGAGCAGTACGCGTACAAGCTCATCCAGTCGGCCCGCCCGCAGACGTTCGCCTACGGTATGGCCGACTCGCCGGTGGCGCTGCTGGCCTGGTTCGCCGGCGTCTACCACGAGTGGAGCGACACGGAGATCGAGCCGGGGATCGACCGCGACCGGCTGCTCACCACGGTCATGCTCTACTGGCTGACCAACACCGCCGGCTCGGCCGCGCGCTCCTTCACCGAGACGCCCGACACCGAGACGGACACCGGCGTCGAATGGGAGCTCAAGCCCGCGACCGTGCCCACCTCCATCTCGGTGTTCCCGAAGGACATCCTGCGGCCGATCCGCCGGTTCGCCGAGCGCGACAACAACATCGTCGGCTGGGTGGAGCACGAGCGGGGCGGCACGTTCGCCGCGCTGGAGCAGCCGGAGACCTTCACCGCCGACGTACGCGCGTTCTTCGCGACCGTGCGTTGAGCAGGCGCTCCACCCGGCCCGGCCCGGCCGTCATGGCCGCCTGGCGGCGTCGCCGGCCGGCGCCTGACCGCGGTCCGCCGTGATGTCGCCGGCCCCCGCCGAACACGCACCCCGGGTCGGCCCTTTAGTGCGTGACCTGGAGAATGTGCACTCATGACCTCCGGATTCACGGACGGCAGGCCGCTCGCGGGCTTCTTTGTGCTGCTGTTCGTCCTGGCCGTGCCGTTCTGGGCGGCCGGGACGCTGACCGAGGCGACGCCGGCGATGGGGCTGCCGTTGAGCGCGCTCATGTTCGTCGTGCCCGTCGTCGCCGCCGCGATCGTCACGTACCGGCGGGAAGGGACCGGCGGGATGAGGAGCCTGGCCGCGCGCACGTTCGGCCCCGGCGGGCGCGGGCGCGGAACCTGGCCGGCCGCCGCCGCCCTGCTGCCGCTCGCGCTGGCGGTCGTGTGCGCGGGCGTCGCGCGGGCGTCCGGGTTGCCGAGCGCGCTGCCGGAGATGCCGCTGCTGACCGCGCCGCTGCTCGTCGTGGTCTTCTTCCTCGCCGCGGCCTGCGAGGAGGCGGGCTGGACGGCCTTCGCCACCGACCCGCTGAACGGCCGGCTGGGCCCGCTCAGGACCGGCCTGCTCCTGGGCGCGGTGTGGGGAGTATGGCATTTCGTGCCGCTGGTGCAGGCCGGTCACTCCGCGGCGTGGATCGCCTGGTGGTTCCTCGGCACGGTCGCGGCTCGCGTGGTGATCGTGTGGTTCTACCTCAAGGGGGGGCGGGGCCGGGCTGGCCGCCGTGCTCTTCCACTGCATGCTGAACGCCGCCGCCTACAACTACGGGACGACCCACGCGCTGGCCGTCTCCGCCGTCGTCATGTCGGCCGCGGCGGTCGCCGCCGCGCTCACGTGGCGGGCCGGGACGTGAGCGCGCCCGATACCGTGTGCGCATGAGCGTGCGGTACTGGCGGGAGCCGCTGTGGGGCGGCGTGGACCTGATGCGGGCCCGCTTCACGGGCGACCGGTTCGCCCGGCACAGCCACGACACGTACGCGATCGGCGTCGTCGAGGAGGGCCTGGAGGAGATCGCCTTCCCCGACGGGCCGCGGTGCACCGGCGCGGGCGAGGTCGTCATGATCGACCCGGGCGTCGTGCACACCGGGCGGGCGCGCACGCCCGAGGGCTGGACCTACCGCGTCCTCTACCCGAGGCCCGACCAGCTGGCGGCCATCGCCGACGAGGCCGGCGCCGGCGACGAACCTCCGGCGTTCACCACCTGGTCGGCCGCCGACGAGCGCGCGTGCGCGCTGCTGCTGTCCGCGCACCGCGCGGCCGAGCAGGGGCAGCGGCTGGCCGCCGACTCGCTGCTGCGCGTCGTCATGGCCCGGCTGATCGGCGCGTACGCCGCCCGCGGACCACGGCGGCGGCCGGCGGCGGCCGGCCGGGGCGTCGCCGCCAGGGCCCGCGAGCTGCTGCACGAGTCCCTGGCCGACCCGCCCGACCTGGGCCGGCTGGCGGCCGCCGCGGGCGCGGCGCCGTTCGCGCTGCTGCGTTCCTTCCGCCGCGCGTACGGGCTGCCGCCGCACGCCTACGTCGTCCAGCTGCGGGTCAGACGCGCCCGCGAACTGCTGGAACGGGGCACGCCTCCGGCGGAGGCGGCGGCCGCCGTGGGGTTCTGCGACCAGTCGCACCTGTCCCGGCACTTCCGGCGCATGGTGGGGGTGACCCCGGGCGCCTACCAGCGGGGGGTGCTGGCGGGCCGCCCGGCCAGGGGCCGCGCGTGAGCGGCGGCGGGCCGCACGTCAGAGGGACGCGCGGATGACGCGCAGCGCCTCCTCCACCCGCTCGGCTCGGGTGCGGACACTGAGCACGCACAGGCGCAGGTAGAACGCCCCCTCCAGCGTGGTGCTCGACAGGTAGACCCGGCGCGTGGCGTTGATCCGGTCGAGGAGACGCCGGTTGGCGTCGTCGGAACCTCGCAGGCGGAACGGCACCACGCTGAGGTCCGGCCGCCAGGGCACCTCCAGGCGCGGATCGGCGGACAACTCCCGGTGCACCTTCCCGGCCAGGTCGAGCTTCTCGTCGAGCGCCTCCTCGAAGGCCCGTACGCCGTGCAGGTGCAGCGGCAGCCACACCCGCAGGCCGCGGAACTCCCGGGTGAGCTCCACGCCCAGGTGCCCGTAGTCGGGCAGCCCGTCCACCTCGTGGAGGTCCTGGAGGTACCGGCCGCCGCCGGCGTGCGCGGCGCGCAGCACGGCCGGCTCGCGTACGAGCAGCACGCCCGTCCCGTACGGCAGGAACAGGCTCTTGTGCGGGTCGAACGTGAGCGAGTCGGCCTCCTCGATCCCGGCGAGCCGCTCCCGGCCGCGCCGGGTGAGCTGGAAACCGCCGCCGTAGGCCGCGTCGACGTGGAACCACAGCCCCTGCTCGCGTGCCAGCCGGCCCAGGTCCGCGAGCGGATCGACGGTGCCGGTGCTGGTGCTGCCCGCCGTGCCTGCCAGCAGGAACGGGCGCAGCCCGGCCGCGCGGTCCTCAGCGATCATGCGAGTCGCCTCTCGGACGTCCATGCGCAGGTCCGCGGTGGTGGGGACGGTCCTGATGCGCTCGGCGGGCAGGCCGGCGATCTGGGCGGCCTTGGCCAGGCTGTAGTGCGTGTGCTCGGTGACGTACACCGTGCCGTCGCCGAACGCGGGCCCGAGCCGGTCGTGCCGGGCGGCCACCACCGCGGACAGGGTGGCCTGCGAGGCGCCGGTGGTGATCAGCCCGCACGCGCCGGACGGCAGCCCGAACAGCCCCGCCATCCAGGTGAGCACGCTCTCCTCCATCGCGACGAGCGCGGGGGCGGTCTGCGCCACGCCGGTGTAGCGGTTGGCCACCTGGGCGAGCAGTTCACCGAGGGCCGACGAGACGAGGCCGCCCGCGGGGAAGTAGGCCAGGTAGCCGGGGCCCGCCGTGTTGACGCCCTGCGAGGCGGCCTGGCGGAAGGTCTCGATCAGCGTGCCGAAGTCGCCGGGCTCGCCGGCGGGCGGACGGCGCAGCAGCGCGACCATACTGGGGGCGTCGCCGTAGTCGCTGGCGGGTTCGTCCGGCAGTCCGGCGACCTGCCGGACGATGAGATCGACGGCCTGCCTGCCCAGCTCGGCGACGGCGTGCGGGGCGAGGTCGAGAGGGAATGCGGTGTGGCGTTCCTGCTGGGTGCTCATGCCCGGACACGGTAGGGAATGGGGCAAGAGTGAGGATTGGACGTTCTTGCACCTCGGCCGTCAGAACAGGTTCTCCCGCTGGGGCAGGCCGATCACCCCGGTGAGCGCGAGCAGTCCCTGCAGCACCAGTGGCCAGCATGGTGGCAATGGGCAGCGTCATGCCTTCGTCTTCTCCTCGGTTCGGAATCCCGACCACACGGTCCGGCCAGGCGGCGGGCACGCTCCTGCCCGCCTCGCTGGGTGGCGCCGTCCTCGTGGGGTACGCGGCGCTGGCCGCGCTCGCCGCCGTCGCGGCCCCGCTGCGCAGGGACATCACCTGAAAAATGGTGCGCGGGTCGCGGGGTGCTCCGGCATAATCCTCCGGGATGCTTCGACACCTGATCAGTCACCTCGCACACCGCGACCACCCCATCGCCGCCCCCGTCAGCGACGACGCACTCGAGCGCCTGCTGCGGCGGGCGCGGCTGCCGTCGCGCGCCCGCGTGCTCGACCTCGGCTGCGGAGAGGCCGAATGGATCATCAGGGCCCTGGAGCTCCATCCGGAGGCGACGGCCGACGGGGTGGACGTCTCCGAGGCCGCGCTCGCCGCCGCCGCCGAGCGCGCCGCGGCCCGAGGCGTGTCCGACCGGCTGCGTCTGCACCACACCACCGCCGCCGGCTTCACCGGCTCCGGGCCGTACGACCTCGTGCTGTGCGTCGGCGCCACCCACGCCTTCGGCGACCTGACCGAATCGCTGCGGGCCATGCGCCGCCACCTCGGTCCCGCCGGGCGGGCCCTCGTCGGGGAGGGCTTCTGGGAGACGACACCCTCGCCCGAGATCCTGGCCCTGCTCGACGCGGGCCCCGACGAGTACGCCGACCTCTCGGGCACGGTGGAGCGGGCCGAGCGGGCCGGCTACGCCACCGTCCACGCCCACACCAGCACCCGCGCGGAGTGGGACGTCTACGAATGGTCGTGGACCGGCTCGCTGACCGACTGGGCGCTCGACCACCCCGGCTCCGACGGCGACGCCGCCCTGGCGGCGGCCCGCGACCACCGCGCCGTGTGGCTCGACGGCTACCGCGACGTCCTCGGTTTCGTCACCCTCCTGCTGCGGCCGGTGTGAGTCACGTGCCCGGCCGTCGCGGGACCGGTGAGAAGGTCACGACAATCATCCCCGGAAAGAGGGCCATGAACATCACCCACGCCGTCGTCACCGGTGCCGGCGGCGGCATCGGCAAGGCCCTGGCCGCCGGCCTGCGCGCGGAGGGGGCGCACGTCGTGCTCGCCGACATCGACGCGGCCGGGCTCGCCGCCGCCTCCGCCGAGATCGGAGCCGACGCCGTGCCCACCGACGTCGCCGATCCCGCGGCGATGGAGGCGCTCGCCGACGCCGCGCCCGGCGCGGACCTGGTGTGCCTGAACGCGGGCATCGTCGGCGGGGATGTGGGCGTGCCGTGGGAGGTGGCCGACGACGACTGGGACAGGGTGTTCGCCGTGAACGTGGGCGGCGTGCGCAACGGCCTGCGCGCCTTCGTGCCGAGGATGCTCGCCTCAGGGCGGCCCGGGCACATCCTGATCACGGCGTCGCTGGCCGGGCTGGTGACGTTCCCCGGCGGCGGGGCCTATCCCGCCTCGAAACACGCCGTGGTCGCCCTGGCCGAGCAGACCGCACTGGCGCTCGACGGCACGCCGGTCGGGGTGACGCTGCTGTGCCCTGGTGCCGTACGGACGGCCATGATGCACCAGGGCGAGGAGCCGGCGGCGGTCGCGGACGCGGCGCTGGCGGCGGTGCGCGACGGCCGCTTCACCGTGACGCCGGCCGAGTGGCGCGCGGCCGTCACCCGACGCGCCGAGCGTCTGGCCTCCGGCGCTCATCCCGGGATCCCTTCACCCTCGTAGCGGCCCATGCCGCCCGTTCCGGCCGGGCAGCTCGATTGCTGATCTGTCACGCCTTGACGCGACCTGGGAACTCGTAGAGACTATTCCTACTTGTAGAGTAGGAATGATCGGGAAAGAGGGGATTGTGCGAGCGCTGATCCTGCTCGGGCTGGTCGGGTTCGTGGCCCAGCTCGTCGACGGCAGCCTGGGCATGGCCTACGGTGTCACCTCGACCACGCTGCTGCTCGCCGTCGGCACCAACGCTGCCGCGGCCTCCGCCACCGTGCACCTCGCCGAGATCGGCACCACGCTCGTCTCCGGCCTCTCACACTGGCGCTTCGGCAACGTCGACTGGAAGGTCGTCGCCAAGATCGGGTTCCCGGGGGCGGTCGGCGCCTTCGCCGGAGCGACGTTCCTGTCCAGCCTGTCGACCGAGGTCGCCGCACCGGTCATGTCGATCATCCTCCTGGTGCTGGGCGCCTACATCCTGGTCCGCTTCACCGTCATGGGGCTGCCGCGCGGCAACCTGGGCAAGCCGCTGCGCAAGAGGTTCCTGGCGCCGCTCGGGCTGGTGGCCGGCTTCGTCGACGCCACCGGCGGTGGCGGCTGGGGGCCGGTCGGCACACCGGCGATCCTGGCCAGCGGCCGTCTGGCCCCTCGCAAGGTGATCGGCTCCATCGACGCGAGCGAGTTCCTGATCGCCATCGCCGCCAGCGTCGGCTTCTTCGTCGGGCTCGGCTCGGAGAACATCACCTTCTCCTGGGTGGTGGTGCTGCTGATCGGCGGCGTCATCGCCGCGCCCATCGCCGCCTGGCTGGTCCGTCACATCCCGCCCCGGATCCTCGGCTCCGCCGTGGGCGGCATCATCGTGCTGACGAACGTACGCACCCTGCTGCGCAGCGACTGGATCGACGCCCCCGGCGCGGTGCAGACGGTCTCCTACGTGGTCATCGCCCTGATCTGGGCGGCCGCGATCGCCTACTCGGTGCGCGAATACCGTCGCGACAAGGCCGGCGAGTCGGTCGAGGCGATCGAGGCCGAGCTGCGGCGCAAGACGGGGGACACGAAGGAGGAGACGGCCTCCGCCTGAGGCCCGCGCCTCCGGGCCCGGCCCTCCGGCGAGGG
The DNA here is from genome assembly GCF_009908215.1 of Nonomuraea sp. K271. NCBI lineage: Bacteria > Bacillati > Actinomycetota > Actinomycetes > Streptosporangiales > Streptosporangiaceae > Nonomuraea > Nonomuraea sp. K271. The sequence continues at coordinate 17,569 of NZ_JAAAHR010000186.1, forward strand.
CCGGGCCGCGGTGCTGACCCGCCATGCTCATCAACAGTGCCCGGCGGCCTCCTGCAACGCCCGGATGTCGATCTTCCGCATGCCCATCATCGCCTTCATGACCCGCTGGGCCTTGGCCGGGTCGGGATCGGTCAGCAGCTCGGGCAGGTCGCGCGGCACGATCTGCCAGGACAGGCCCCACCGGTCCTTCAGCCAGCCGCACTCCGACTCCTCGCCGCCCTCGGTGAGCCTGGCCCACAGCTCGTCGACCTCATCCTGGGACGCGCAGTCGACGTACAGGGAGATCGCCTCGGTGAAGCGGAACCGGGGGCCGCCGTTGAGCGCCAGGAAGCGCTGGCCCGCCAGTTCGAACGTGACCATCATGGCCGGACCGGCCGACCCGGCGCCGCCCCCGGGTTGACGCTGGACCTCGACGATCCGCGAGCCGGCGAACAGCGAGGTGTAGAACGTGGCGGCCTCTTCGGCCTGGTTGTCGAACCACAGGTAGGTGGTGATCTTCTGCATGGTCTTCCTCCGAGGTCGGGGGACGGCGTCGCCGTCCTTTCGCCTACGCGTCGATCCGGTCACGACCGGATCGACAACCCCGGGGAAGTTTTTTTTCGGACGGTGCGCGGACGACGGGCGCCGCCCGCGCGAAGCTGCCAGAGCACTGTGCTGGTTCAGGACATAGGAAACCCATGTCGCAGGACATAGGAAACTTCAACAGGGTGTGTCTCAGGACTGGCCTTCCCCTCGTAGCGTGGAGACCGAACCGGGAGAGGTTTGGTCGTGGCAGCAGTCACGCGGCGGCGCTTTGATCCGGAGTTCCGGGCGGGCGCGGTGCGTATCGTGAAGGAGACCGGCAAGCC
>NZ_JAAAHR010000187.1:0-18397 GCF_009908215.1 Nonomuraea sp. K271
TCGGGATCCGGCCGGTCGGGCCTGGTCATGTCGACTGCCACGACGGGGCCGGGGCGCGGGTCAGCCGGCGGGACATCACGTCGGTCATCGCCCAGTGCACCCGTGATTCGGAGCTGGCCGGCAGATGCTCATACTCGCGGACCAGCCGCCGGTGGAGCATTAAGGTGCCGTTGGTCTGCTCGACGATCCAGCGTCCCCGCTGGCGGACGAACCCATGGTCGGTTGCGCTGGACGATCTCCACGTCGATCCCGAGGTTGGCGCCATGGTCGATGACGGTGTTCTTGAAGCCCTGGTCGACCAGGGCCTTGGTCGCCGTGCCGGAGGTCTGCGCGGCAACCCGGTCCAGCAGGGCCATCCCCCGCGACGTTGTCGTGTGCCGAGGCGGCCAGCACCACCACCGCGATGACCAGGCCAAACACGTCCACAGCCAGGCCCCTTTTCCGGCCGGGCACCTTCTTGGCCGCGTCCCGGCCCGTCGTCGTGGCGGGGACCCCGGCCGCCGCGCGGACGCTCTGGGTGTCCAGCACCACCAGGCTCGGGTCGGCTAATCGCCTTTTGCGCTCCCGGACGTGCCAGCGCAGCAGGTCATGGATCTTCTGGGCGGTGCCGTCGTCACGCCACTTGGCGAAGTAGTAGTAGACCGCGCCGCTCGGCGGCAGGTCATGGGGCAGATAGTCCCACTGGACGCCGGTCCGGCCCTGGTAGAAGATCGCGTTCACGATCGCACGCATCGCGTACTTGCCCTGGTGGCCGCTGACGGAGCGGTGGGCCGCCTTCCACGCGGTGATCACCGACTCGATCAGCGCCCATTGTTCGTCGGATAAGTCGCTCGGGTACGGCTTGCGCTCGTTCACCCGGCTATCCCAGCACAGGGCAGCCCGCCGACGGGCGGTAACGCTACAAATCCATCCGATCACACTGTGACATCATGGACTTCGCCTCGCGTAACGCCCTCTGAGAGGCTGCCACTACCTGCCCGCCGTGGCGGGCGTGACCGACGAATCGGCCGAGATGACTTGCACCCAAGAACATAGCGGAGGTCCCTGACAGAGCGAAGGGCCCGCTTGGGCGGGCCCTGTCAACGACGGCCGAATCCTGACCCCCTGACGACGCTCGGGTTCTAGGGCGGATTCGAGTGATCATCGCAACGGTGACGGACAGTCATAGTGCCAGACCTTCACGGAACACGTCAGCGGGCGTGCGCCAGTCGAGCGTTTTCCGGGGGCGGCTGTTGAGGCGTTCCTCGATGGCGCGGAGGTCTGCTTCGGTGTGAGCGGACAGATCGGTGCGCTTGGGAAAGTACTGGCGGAGCAGCCCGTTGGTGTTCTCGTTGCTGCCGCGCTGCCATGGGCTGCCCGGATGGGCGAAGAAGACGCCTTCACTCAGGTAGGGGGCGATCTGATCGTGACAGGCCATCTCCGCTCCCTGATCCCAGGTCAGCGTCAGCCGCACGGTCGGCGGCAGGCCGTCGAGGACGGCGATCAGACCATCGCGAACGGCTTGCGCGTCGTGACGAGCCGGCAGTGAGACCAGGCGCAGGTAGCGGCTCTTGCGGTCGACGAGAGTGGCGATCGCGGACTGGTTCAGCCGCCCTGTGATCAGGTCTCCGTCCCAGTCCCCGACTCGATGGCGGAGTTCGACGACGGCGGGCCGGTGGTCGATGAGCAGCGCAGGGGCGATGAACCGCGGCTGACGCTGGTCGGGTCGACGACGGCGCGTGCGCAGCGGACGGCCGGTGCGTAGCCGTACTTCCAGAGACCTTCACCGCGTTGCCTTCGACCCTGCCTCGAAAAGAGCAACTACGGCTGGTTCACCGCACTCGTTCCACCGAGCGCGACACATACCTTTGGGGGCGTGACCACAAAGCCGGATGCGACCCACAGCTCTGCGGATACGTCCCCGAAGCCATCGACAACCCACCGTCATCCAATTGACGATGCAGCGACGCTCACCGCTGTGTGCAGGGCACTCCGGACATCCGTGCGGACGACTTCGGAAACTGACATCCGCGGCGCGCCAGGTCGATCATTCTCAAAATCCGTGCCCGAAAAACAACGTCTCACTACGGACTAAGGTCACCGTTTATGACACACTTCTCGGGTGAGCAAGATCGGCTATGGGAGGGTCAGCACTCGCGACCAGAATCCCGACAGTCAGCGCGACGCGCTGGCAGCTGCTGGATGTGACCGTGTCTTCATCGACAAGGCGTCCGGCAAGCTCGACCGGCGGCCCGAGTTGGACAAGGCCCTGGACTGCCTGCGGCCGGGTGACACTTTCGTCATCACGCGCTTGTCCCGAGCGGCCCGTTCTCTGAGGCACTTGCTGGACCTGGCGGCCGACTTGCGCGGGCGCGAGGTCCACCTGCTGGTGCTCAAGCAGGGCATCGATACCTCCACCCCGACTGGGCGGCTGCAGTTTCACATGTTCGGCGCGTTCGATGAGTTCCTGCGTGAGCTCATCGTCGAGGGCACGCTCGAAGGGTTGGCCTCTGCGCGAGCTCGCGGCCGTGTCGGTGGCCGGCCGCGGGCGCTGGACGCCGATGGAATCGAGATGGCCCGAGCGCTGTATGAGATGAAGGGCCAAGACGGAAAGCGTAAGTACACCGTCCAGCAGATCGCGGACCGGCTCGGCGTCGGCCGCGCCACCATTTACCGGAATCTCGACGCCGAGTCCGCGTAAGGGCCCAGCCAGGCGCTGAACCACCAACCTCCGCCTCGACAGAGGAGTCCAGACATGAGCACGATGGAGGAACTGGACCTCGGCAGTAGCGTCGCGGTCAACTGGAGTTATCCCAGCCAGGAGATCCGGGAGCACGTGTCCCCCGGCTCATGGTCCAGCGCCGCTCACCCGGGCTACGCCACCTGGGAGGAGTTCGGCGAGCAGGGTGAGATCACCATGCTGGTCCCGGCTGATCAAAACCGCTACCTGGCAGGATGGCGGGCAGGACGATTCGAGTTGCTGAACGAGCCGCAGGCGAAGCTCAACGAGATCGGTGACGAGGCCCACCGGACTGATCGGCGTTGAGGCGCCCGTTCCGAGTCGAGCTGCACGGCGCGATCGTCCTCGTCGTCCTAGGCGCGGTGGCGACCGCCGTCTGCCTGGACGCGCCATCGGACCGCAGCGTGGTGCGGCTGGGGTGGCGGCCCGACGGCGTGGTGGTGGACGTCCCGGCCCCAGCCGGGAGGTCCGGGCTGCGGACCGGCGACCTGGTCACCGGCGTCGCCGGGCGCCCGCTCGCCGACGGGCCGGGCGCCGTGGACCGTCCGCCGCCAGGGACGACCCTCCGGTATGAGGTGGTGCGCGAGCGGCCGGCCGTGGTGGCCGTCCGGGTGGGGCGCCCGGACCCGTATCCGCTGGCTCTGCAGGGATGGGGCAACCTCGTCTTCGTCGTGGCGCTCGCCGGGCTTGCCACCGCGCTGTACCTGCGACGCCCCGGCGAGCGCGCCACAGGCCCGTTGCTGGTCCTGTCGGCGGGTCTGCTGGGCAGCACGTTCACCGCCGCGGCCGGGCTCCCGGCCCTGGCTCTGGCCACCGGCGGGCCCCCGTTGTGGCTGTTCCACCTCAACGCGATCGGCGCCTACTCGATCTCCTGGGGAGCCCTGCTGGCCTTCACAATCGCCTTCACCTCCCGCCACCCCGGCTCGGTCCGGGGCCGCAGGGCGATCGCCGTCGCGTACGCCGCGCCGCTCACCGCGATGACCTTGTGGGCCGGGGCGGCTGCGCTGCTCGCGCCCAACGCTTTCGGCTGGCTCGGGCTGCTGCACACCGGCCAGACCGCGGTGGTGGCGCTGACTTTGGCCACCAGTACGATCTGTGGTTTCGTCAACTACCGCGGCAACCCGGACCCGGTGATGCGTGGCAGGATGCGCTGGCTGCTCGGTGGCGCCGCCGTCACGACCGTGCTCGGGCTCGCGGGCTGGCATCTGCCGGAGTTGGTCGCGGGCGCCCGGCCTCTGCCGTGGGGCGCGCTCGGGCTGTCGGCGCTGCCGTTCGTGGCCGGGCTCGGGGTGGCGTTGCGCCGTCACCGGTTGTTCGACATCGAGCGGCTGGCGAACCGGTCACTGGTGTACGCCGGTGTGGTCGCGATCCTGGTCGCCGGTTACGCGGCCGTCGTAGCGCTGCTGGCCGGCGGGCTGAGGTTGTCGCAGACGGTGGCCGCCGCGCTCACCGCGGCGGGTGCGGCCCTCGCGCTGGCGCCGTTGCGCAACCTCGCGCAGAGCACGGTCAATCGGGTGATGTATGGAGACCGCCACGACCCCGCGAGCGCGCTCACCAGGCTCGGCACCCGGCTGCAGGCGGTGCTGCTGCCCGCCGACGTGCTGCCCGCGATCGTCGAGACCGTGGCCAGGTCGCTGCGGGTGCCATACGTGGCGATCGACCTGGCGGACGGCGCGGGCCAATGCCATGAGGCGGCCCAGCACGGCGTCGCCGTGGGCCCGGTGCACAGCGAGCCGCTGCGCCACTACGGGACGCTCGTCGGCCGGCTGCGGGTCTCGGCACGCGACAGCGACGACCCTCTCGCTCCCGTCGACCTGCGCCTGATCGCGTCGCTGGCGCAGCAGGTGGGCACCGCTGTGCAGGCGGTACGGCTGCACGACGACCTGATCAGGTCGCGTGCCGAGGTGGTGGCCTCCCGGGAGGACGAGCGCCGCCGGCTGCGCCGCGACCTCCACGATGGGCTGGGCCCGACCCTGGCCGCCATCGGGCTCAAGGCCGGGCTCGCGGCCCAGGCCGTATCGGCGGACGCGGCGGCCCGGCCCTTGCTGGAGGAGATCTCGGCGGAGGCGTCCGCGTCGGTGACCGACGTGCGGCGCCTGGTCGAGGCGCTGCGCCCGCCGGCACTCGACGAGCTGGGCGTGATCGGCGCCATCCGGGTCCGCGCGACCGCCCTGGCGGGTGAGATGTCCATCGAGGTCACCGGCCCCGAGCGGATGCCGGCGCTGCCGGCATCCGTGGAGACGGCGGCGTACCGGATCGCCGTCGAGGCGATCACGAACGCGGCCCGCCACAGCGGCGCCACCCGCTGCGACGCCACGATCGCGGCGGCGGACGGCGGCGTGGAGGTGACGGTCCGCGACGACGGCCGCGGGCTCGACCCTGACCGGCCGCCAGGTGTCGGGTTCCGCTCGATGCGGGAGCGCGCCGCCGAGGTCGGCGGCACCTGGTCGGTACGCTCGTCGCACGGCGACGGCACCCAGGTGCGCGCCTTTCTGCCGACGAGTCTGGAAGGGCCCCGATGATCCGGCTGATCCTCGCCGACGACCATCCCCTCTTCGTCTCCGGCCTGCGGGCGGTGCTGGACGCCGAGCCCGAAATGACCGTGGTGGGCGTCGCCGCCACCGGCGCCGCCGCGCTGAGCCTGGCCGCCGAGCACCGGCCCGACGTCGCCGTCCTCGATGTCAACATGCCCGACGGCGACGGGCTCACGGTAATCGCCCGTATGGGCGCCGCCGGACTGCCCACCCGATCGCTGATCCTGACGATGTACGACGATGACGAGAACATCTTGGCGGCCCTGCGCGCGGGCGCCCACGGGTACGCGCTCAAGGGCACGGGCGGCGAGGAGATCGTGGCCGCGGTGCGCGCCGTCGCCCGCGGTGAGGCGGTGTTCGGCGCCGGCGTGGCCACGCAGATGCTCGCCCACTTCGCCCGCGTCGCGACGGCGTCCCCGTTCCCCCAGCTCACCGAGCGCGAGCACCAGGTGCTGGAGCTCGTCGCCCGCGGGATGGGCAACGCGGCGATCGCCCACCGGCTCGACGTCAGCGCCAAGACCGTGCGCAACCACGTCTCGAACATCCTGACCAAGCTGCACGTGGCCGACCGATCGGCCGCGATCGTCCGGGCCCGCGAGGCGGGTCTCGGCGGCCCGCACGAAGCCGGATAGTTTCCCGGCCCGGCCGGGACGGATGTCCCGTGACGGCGGGACGCGGGCCCACCCATCCTGGCCGCCATGTGGACACGGATGGTCAGCGGACTCGGCCTGATGGCCTCAGGGCCGATCTATCTCGCCGGGTCCATGATTCGCTCGGCATCCTGTGACCTTCTCTGGGCCGCCGGCGCCTGGCTCGCCGTGGCGGCGACGGCGCTGGTGTACCGGGACATGGCCGGCCCGGCGGTTGGCCGTGCCCGCGCGCTGGCCGCCGTCGCCATGGCGCTGCTGGGCGTCGTCGCGTCGGCCGGGACGGTGGAGGCCACGCTCAGGGCGGCCGGCGGCCTGGCGCCGCATGCCGTCACGCTGCTCGCCCTGGTCTGCGGCGCCGCCGCCGGCGTTGCGGGGTTGGCGTACGCGGCCGGGCGGGCCGGGCTGATCCCGGCGGCGGCCGGCGTGGTCGCCGCGGTGGCCGCGCTGCTCGGCACGCTCACCGCTGACCCCGGCGCTCCCTATCTCCTCGGCGCCGTCCCGCTCGGCGCCGGGCTGCTCGCCGAAACGATCCGATCACGCTCGTTGAAGGGACCTGCCTCATGAGAGCCGTCAACAAGACCGTCTCGTACGTCATCGCGGCCAAGGTCATGATCCAGGCGATAGTGATCACCCTGACCATCACGGGGCTCGGCAGGTGGGGTCTCGGACGGCAACGTGTCCGACAAGGCCGTCATGGAGAGCGAGGAGCTCCCCTTCCCCGAGATCGTCGGCATCATCGTGCACGGGATCAACGGCGGCTCGTGATCCCCGTCCTCGCCCTCGTCCTTCTGATCCTGTCGTTCTTCGCCAGGATCTCGGGCGCACGACATCGAGGCGATCACCCAGGAGCCGTGACCACAGGCCATCGCTCACCTTGGGTGCCGACATGCGGGATCGAGTGACACACATCGTCACCCAGCCAGGACAGCATGCAAAGGAGATCATCCATGGCTCCACCCAGGACACGTGCCCTTGCCGAGCCCGACCTGTCGGCGTTCCTGCTCGCCCACGCGGGCTTCCGGGTCGAGTTCGCACGCCTAGCCCAGACGCTTACGGCTCCGCGCGATGACCGGCACGCCGCGTTGATCGAGGACCAGGTCGAGTTCGTCCTGTCCTACCTGCATCACCACCACACCGATGAGGACACCTGGGTGTGGCCGCTGCTGCTCGCCCGCGCACCCGCCTCCGCAGCGGTGCTGGCCGCCCTGGAGCGCCAGCACGAACAGATCGACCCGGACCTGGCCCTGGCCGGCGACCGTTCCCAGTCGCCAGCGCGACGTGCCGAAGCGCTGCACCGCCTGCACACGGCGCTGGGACGCCACCTGGACGACGAGGAACGCGACGCCGTCCCCCTCATCCGCGCACACATCACCGCCGCCGAGTGGCAGGCCCACGGCATGGACGTCATCCGCGGCTACAACGGCAAGCGGGTGCCACTGCTGTTCGGCTGGGCCTGCGCCGCCGGCTCACCAGAGGCGGTCCGCCAGGCGCTCACCGACTTCCCCGCCCCGATCCGGCTGCTGTTTCGCCTGCGATGGTGGCCCGCCTACCGCCGCCGCCACACCCGCCTGTACGGAACGCCGCCCCGCCGCCGCCCCGACCGCGCCTAACTCGGAACCGCCGAACACACCGCAGAAGGAGCAACTCGATGATCTCCTGGCGTACCTGTATCGGATTGGCAACGGCGGCGATCCTGTTGCCATCGGCCACACCCGCCGCCGCCGCGGCGGCTGACACCGGCACTGCCGTCGCCCGGCCCGGCGGCGGCGCACCACAGACCTGGGGGCCACACCACTCCCCCGGTAAGCGGGCCAAGGCGTCCGGCACGGTGACGGCCACCAACGAGGACCACGACGTCATCCCCGCCGCCGGCACCCTGAAGGTATCCGGCAAGGTCCACGATCTGACCCGCACCTCCTCCAACTGCGGGTGGGCGGTCTTCGGCATCGCCGTGGTCAACACCGCCGGAAACAAGGTGACCTGGAAACGGCACCACGAACGCACCTGCGCCTACGGCAAGCCGAGAACGTTCTCCTTCACCTACCACCGGGTCTACCAGGTCGAGCTCAAGGTGTGCGCCGAACGCCGGGCCAGCCAGCCGTCCATCCAGTGCACCGCAGGCAACCCCGCCTGGAAGACCATCTACCTCTCCCCGCACTGAGCACCCTGCATTCGCCGGGGAGCTCCACCTTCCACCAGAAAGGACCGTTCCGAATGACGCGACCACCAACCGGCGGCGCCGGCGGATACGCCCGGCCCTCACGACCGAGCATCATTCCCGACGCCGATCTCCGATCCGGCTTCCGACCGAAAGGAACGACCATCGTGCGGAAACTCTCGCTCGCGCCTCGTCCTATGCTCCTCCTGGCGGCGCTCGCCCTCACGTGCACCGCGTTGGTGCCCGCCACGAGCGCATCGGCGCAGGCCCCGCTGATCTGGCACGCCGGCTGGTTCGCCAAGACCATGTGCTACCAGGACGCTCGCGAGTTCGCGACGTCGGCGCTGACCCGTAACGGCTACCGGAAGGTTTACTCGCCGCCCAACGCCGTCGTCGGCAGCAACGGCTCCACGATCGTGGAGGTGTCGTTCGCGCCGGCCCAGACCAACTGGTCGCCCAGCAAGTTCTCCAAGGTGTACTTCACGGTGACCGCGACCTCCAACGTGTCCAGGTCGGCAGAACGCGGCCGCAACAATGTCCGCTCGATGATCGTCGCGCAGCGGTACTACGACACCTGCTGACACCGCCTTTCCCCAACGCTCACCACGATGACCTCCAGCCAACGCGCCTTGAGGCGGTTCGACGTCTCCCTCGCAGGGCGGCGCTGAAGGGCCAGGCCTTCGTCTCCTACACGGCACCGCATCCAGCACGGTCAGCTCCCGCGCTCGTGGCGTACTTCAAGGAGAACAAAACCGAAGAGCCTGTCGTCGAACGCGGCTCTCTCCGCCCCGCCCTGCGTTAACGACGGATCACTCCAACGGAAGCAATGTAAAAGATGTGGCTGACCCGAGAAGAACAGGCATCGCACGAGCCGGACCGCGTCGCAAAAGAGATGTCAAGTATCTCGCAAGCAACCGCATCCACCATTAAGGCATGAAAATTCCGAGCAGGCTGCGGACCTCAAGAATAGGGAGTGCAATCATGGACCGACGAATCTACTTTTCGATGACGGTCACTCTCGCACTTTCCTCGGCCCTGCTGGCAGGGATTCCCGCCCACGCCGACAGCGCCACAACCGCCACCACGAGTTCCGCCGCGTGCAACCCCAAGCTCAAGCCCTACGGGCTGATCGGCGACCAGTGGCGGGCCTCCGGCGGGGAGGACAGCGTTTTCGGCTGCCCGACACGCGCCGAGTACGGCTTCACCACCAATAAGTCACGCCGACAGGACTTCCGTAACGGCCAGATCGCGTGGATTCCCGCCCTGGGACCGAAAATGCTGATCCGGACGTATGCATCCCGCGGCCAGGCCAGGTTTCAGTGGGGGCCGACCGGACGAGACTGGGACTACTTCGAAGTCCGCTACTCATTCAACAACGAAGAGGTCAAGAAATACAAGGTGCAGCGCCACGACCCATGGAACGGCGGGTTCAGTCGGCCGGTGGCAGGCCCAGGACCAGAGGCCTTGGGAAGCAACGGGCCTCTCCACTATTTCTCAGTCCGGGGCTGCGACAACAGTGGAGTTTTCCAGCTCGGGTCTGAGTGCGGCGGATGGTCGCTGCCAGGGCGGTTGTGAACGTCACCTGGCATCGACTCGGAAACCCGGGCCGCGTCGAAGCCGAGCTGCGCTGCAGTCGAGGCTCAGGTTCTCAGCAAGCGACCACATCGATCACCACGTCAGGAAAGCACCGCACAGGCTGCGGAGACTTCAGGAACAGGGAGTGCAATCTTGGACCGCCGGATCTACTTTTCGGTGACGGCTACCCTCGCGCTTTCCGCGGCCCTGCTGGCAGGGATTCCCGCCCATGCCGGCAGCGCCACAACCGCCACAACGGCCACCGCGTGTAACCCCAAGTTGAAGCCCTACGGGCTGATCGCGACCAGTGGCGGGCCTCCGGCGGGCAGAACGGCATTTACGGCTGCCCGATAAGCGCCGAGTATGGCTTCATCACCGGCAAGGCCCGCAGGCAGAACTTCCATAACGGCCAGGTCGGCTGGGACCCGGTGCTGGGGCCGAAGATGATGGTCCGGACGTACGAATCCGGCGGCGAGGCCTTCTTCTGGTGAGGGCCGACCGGACGAGACTGGGACTACTTCGAGCTCCGCTACCAGTTCAACGATAGAGGAATCGAGACGCGCAGGGTGCAGCGCACCGACCCATGGAACGGCGGGTTCAAGACAGATAATCCAGGACCAGACAGCCCGAATTGCGAACCCGGCGACGGACCACCATGCGGCGGCGACTGGCATTACTTCTCGTCCGAGGCTGCGACAGATCCGGGCTCTTCCAGGAAGGTGCCGAATGCGGTAAATGGTCGCTACCCGTGCGGTTGCTCACCAAATCATAGTTGTCTCGAACTGCGCACCGTGTGGAATCTGTCGCGGTCCAGGCAGGGTCAGCTGATCCGGCCGACGCAAGTGCGGGCCAGGCGGGGACCTACGTCGTCAAGTGCCCCGGCAAAGTAGTGATTTGTCCCATTCGCCAGGCTTGTGATTGAGGCTGAGGGCCGGGACGACCTGCGTCGAAACATACCAGCATGAAAGTGTCCTGTAAGAGCGCACGTTCACTATCAAAAGTATCTAGCGTCCCCGAAAAGGGGCTATCCGGGCGTCGGTCCGGGAAAAGTTCGCACTACGAAATGGAAGGAATACCCCGTGAGCAAGCTTCACAAGATGGTGGGTGTCGTCTCGGCCATGGCTGCCCTGGCCGCCGGGCTGGCATTCCCGAGCGCCGCGTCGGCCCACTCACTGGCCTACAAGTCCTTCACCTGGAAGACGCAGAACGCTGGCGACTGCACGATGTTCCAGGGTGCGCGTTGGACTCTCTACCCGAACGGCACGGCGAAGTTCGACGGCACGGTCAGAAGCAGCGCCGACAACGACGCCTGGCTGATGTGGGCGTACCTCAAGGACGAGAACAACGCGGTCCTCGGCCAGTTGACCAACTCCGAGTACCAGACCGCCGACCGGGGCAAGTTCGTCAAGGGCCTGGCCAACGACGAGCAGACCTATCGGTGGTTCGCTTCAGCCCGGTTCGACCGCGACCTGTACCCGCTCATCAAGCGCATGTCTCTGAAGAAGCACTGCTGAGGACGGCCTCGTTCGCGGTAGGCCGCCCATCGGTCAGCGACTCGGAGTCGGTGACGTGCTCCAGATGGTGGGCGAGCACGGCGGCCGGAGATGATGGCACACGAACGCGGCCCTGTTCTTGATCGCCTGGCTAAAGCCAACCGACGATCATCGGGGGTCGCGTGTGTTGTCTGTGCGTGCGCCTGGGACCTTTCAGCCCTACCCCCGGTCCCAGGGCTCCAGCAAAGTAGAGATTGTCCGATTTATCAGGCTTGTGATTGAGGCTGAGGGCCGGGACGACCTGCGTTGAAACTCCGGTCCAGTGTCGGGGGGAAACGGACACTCCGGCATATCCTTCTACTATGCCGGAGCCCTGCTACGTCGTCACCTTCGGGCGCTGCCAGCAATAACAAGGAAATCAGAGCGCTTGGCTCACTGCGGCAGAGCCACTTCATACGAAGAGCGCACGGCATTTCCGCAACGGGAAAAGGATGGTGTCGTAACAGTGCGTCTTTCCATGAGCAGAGCTCTGGTGGTCGCCATCGCCGGGTTATGCCTGGTCGGGTGTGGATCACAGCCCGCGTCCAATGAAGCTGGTGGGGGTCAGGGCCGGTCGTCGGACGACTGCCCGCTCACAGCGCAGGCACTCACCAAAGCAACCGCACTGAACTGGGAGCTGAGGGAGAAGAAGGAAGACCACCCCCTGGAGAGCGCCGAATCGATCAAAGCGACGGTCTGCCTCTACACCGCCACGGACGCCCCTCAGCGAGGCTCGGATCCTCTTGCCTTGAGGGCAGACGTCGTCACCGGGGCGGATGCCGCCGCCGTCCGGAAAGACTTCAGCGGCACATGCACCGAATACGGCGGCGAAATTCGCAGCTCCGCCTCACCCGAGGGCGCTGTGGTGTGCGACCGAGACGGTTCCGTCGTGGAGGGTGTCATCGGCAGCGACGACCGAGTGGTGAGCGTCCACCTGGTCAACGCCGACAAGGCCACCGCCGCCAAGCTCACCCCCGCCTTCGATCAGATCCTCGCCGCCGTCAATTGAGCCCAGCCGAATCGGGGGACCAGCGGCGATGAACTTAACGGCGGGAACGACACCGGCTCCTCGCGTCGTCCACCTGCGGATGGCCGGTGTTCAACATCGCCACGGTCGACCCTGCTGGCAACAAGGTGACCTGGAAGCGGCACCACGCACGTACCTGCGCCCATGCACACCGAAGAAGTTCTCCTTCACCAACCACCGGGTGTACCAGGCCGAGCTGAAGGTGTGCGCCGAACGCCGGACCGTCGAGCCGTCCATCCAGTGCACCGCCGGCAACCCCGCCTGGAAGACCATCTACCTCTCCCCGCACCGTTCGGCATGAAGCCGAGCTGTGACGCGCACCCACGGCCGGACGGCAACGGACTGCCTGAGAACGACCCTCTGCAAGGAGAATCATGCACATCCTCAACAAGACCGCAGCCGTCCTGGTCGTACTGATCGCGGCCGGCACCCCGATGGTGGCCGACGCGCAGGCGGTCCCCGCACGGGCTGCCGGCGCACAGGCGAAGCCAGCGTACGTCGCCTACCACGACATCACCTCCGCCCAGCATGCGGAGCGCTCCACCACCCTCAGAGCCCAGGGCTTCACGCTCGGGACCCTCTCCGTCTCCACCGGCCCCCGCTACGCCGCCGTGTGGGTGAAGGGCCAGGCTGACAGTCCGTGGGTGATCCCTGCCGGCCCGTACCAGGCATTACACCAGGACATGACGGATAAGGAGTACCAGCGGCGTTTCGGCCATTACACGGCGCATGGCTATCAGCCGAAGTTCGTCACGGCGACCGGCAGTGGGGCTGGTGCAACCTTCGCGGCGCTTTTCGTCAAGGCGCGCGGCATCTTCGAGGCCAGGCACGGGCTCAGGCCGAACCAGCTCAGCGTCCGCAACATTCGTGCGCGCGCCCAGGGCATGTGGCCGACCTCGATCGATGTGTACGGAACGGCGGCCGACCCCCGCTACGTCGCCGTCTGGTCGGTCAACCCCAACCCCAAGGGCAGAATCTGGAAGCTCACCACCGACATGACCCCCACCCAGTACAACGCCGAGTTCAAAAGGCGAGTCGATTCGGGCTTCCGCCTCACCAGCATCGCGGTGAGCCCATGGGGCACCTACACCGCCGTGTGGTTCAAGGACAACAGCCTCGCCCCCACCAGCTGGCACTCCTACAGCGGGATGTCGGCCGCCGGTTACCAGAAACGGTTCAACGAACTGAAGGCCAAGGGCTTCTACCCGTCCCAGGTCAACAGTGAGAACGGCATCTACGCCGCCATCTGGGACATGTGGCGATGACACCAGGCCCGCTCAGAGACAACAAGAACAGAAAGGCAAACCCCCTTCATGAAATCCATCCGCCGTCTGTCGGCGCGCTCTTGCGCAGCGGTCGCCCTCCTCGCGGCGATCACCGCCCTGCCATTATCGACGCCCGCCCAGGTGAGCGCCCGCGAGGAGATCAGAACAGTAGGGGCGGCCGACTGGGACGGCGACGGCCACCAGGACATCGTGGCCTACGCCGCCAATACCGGTCTGTTGTGGCTCTATCCCGGCGAGAGCAAGCGCGGCTACAGCAGCCAGCAGCGCGTGCAGATCGGTCACGGGTGGTGTGGGTATCGCCTCTCCTGTCAGGGACCCTGATGCGCGAGATTCCCCGCTGTACCGGCCGCGAAGCCACCCCGAGGCGCCGGACGTCGAAAAAGGTCGGCTTGGTAACCTTCGGCGTCCTGGTCATCGTCGCCCTCACCCTGCCGTATCTGAGTCAGGCGCTGTTCAGTCCGTGGGCCCTCTCGCCGACCGGCCGACCCACGCTACCCGGCTACTGGCACGGTGAGGTGTCATTCGGGCGAGACGACACGCGGCCGGTGGTCATGCATCTACGTGCGACGACGTGTTCCCGATGCTCCGACGACATCGAGGGTGAAGCCACGGTGTGCGTCGCGGGGCGCTCCATCGACTACCGGCTCTCGGGCGAGGCGGCGGACCGCAACGCCGGCCGCTTCACCCTGGACAGCTACCCTTACCCCGACACCCGGGCCCCGGGCACCCACCTGGGTCACCTCGAGGCCACCTGGGCCGGCGGAGACGAGATCAGCATCACCGCCACCCTACACGTCACCAACCCCGACGGATCGTGGAGCAGCAACAAGCAGCCCGCCGAACCGTCACGCTTCCGGCTGCACCGCGGCACCGAAACGAACCTCCGAACAGATTGCTGACCACAGGGCAGGCCGTCCAGATCGCCAGCCGGGCGGACCTACCGGGGCTGGGTCCGATATTCATCGCACTAACTCCGGGCACCGATAACAACGGCCTGATCCCGGAGATCATGATTGCGGTCGGCTGGGGATGGATCGCACTGCTTGCCCTCTGGCTGATCAACCCAATCACCGAATGGCGTCCACACGGCGCAGGGAGGTACCCTCCTGCGCCCTCGAACTAGCCTAGGAGCCAGCTGTGCCCTTGACCAACCAAGAGATCTACCAGCGGTACGTCTGGGCAGGGATGAGCCGGGACGCCACCGCGCTGGCCGAGATGTTCACCGCGGACGGTGTCCTGGAGACACCGCTCGTCTCGGCCGGTCGCTCCTTCCCGCGGCGTATGGAGGGGCACGAGGAGATCCGCCAGGCCATGGCCGCGTACTACGAGCGCTCGGCGAATGACGACCGCACCGTGAACGTGGACAAGACCCGCTACGTACTGCACACCACGACCGATTCCAACGTGTTCATCGTCGAGATCGACACCGCCTTTGAGAGCCCTGCGGGGGCGAGCAGCATGTCGCTGGTTCAGATCTTCCGTCTCCGCGACGGGAAGGTCGCCCTGCTGCGCGACTACTTCGCTCCTGAGGAGGTGGCTTGAGCGGTCGTCGGCGACCGACAGGGGCCGGGGAATGTCTGCCCAGTGGCAGGACGAGCCGATCCGTACTACCCGGCTGCCCAAGGCCTAGCAGGAGTCCGTGGCCGAGATCGGGGATCCGGTGAGCAGATTGGTCGACGGCGCCACCTACGCCGAACTGCACGGCGAGCTGTGGTTCCCCTGCCGTGGCGGGGACTGTTGCAGGATCAAGGCGCGAAACCGCCAGCCCGGATGGCCGCCAGGAGATCGCGCTGCGGCTGGCCAAAGCCCTTCAGAGCCGTGTATAGGCGGTCATCCCGTCACCTCGACGTAGGGCGCGGCGCGGACGACCCAGATCTCCTTGCGGCGCAGCTGGTCCTCCGCTGACGACGGGATGCGCAGACGGCCGAACCGACCAAGAACCGACCAAGAACACCAGGTATCGACACCAAGGAAAGAAGATCATGAAGGTCATCGCTTTAGGAATCGCCGCACTGGCGGCTGCCGGACCAACCATGGCTACTCCGCCCGCCGCCGCATCAGCCACAACTGCGCCGCCTTGCGTCGTCGAGCAAAAGTACTATGACCGCGCTCCGTGGGACGGCAGAGCGCGAATGCTGACGGTGCTCCTTGCCGTGCCGCGTTTCCTCCTCCACTTCCTGGGAGGACCTTACGCGCGGAAGTTCGAGGCGCTTTGGGCAGGTACACCGGCGGCCTCCGTGCCGCCCCTGCCAATCAACGCGGCGGAGGAGCACCGATGAAGATGCGGCGTGAGACAACGATCGAAGAACTGCTGCCGGCGTCGGCGAAGGCGATCTGGACAGTACTGACCGACCCGACCCGGGTCGGCGAATGGAGCAGCGAATGCCGAACCAGCCACTGGCTGGACGGCGCCACGGAGCCGACCGCCGGAGCCAGGTACATCGGCTGGAGCCAAGTCCGCTGGATCTCCTGGTCGCGAGCTTGCCGGATCCTGAGGGCCGACAGACCACACCAATACCAGTTCGAGACGATCAGCCGATCCCACTGCACACACTGGAGCTTCCAGCTCGAACCGTCCGGAGCCGCGACCCGGGCTCAGCAAACGTTCGAAGTACCGCGCATCTGGAAAGTCTTCGAGCTGACGGTCGCCCTCCTGCTTCCAGAACACCGCGACCGCACCTACTCCCTCCAGGCCGACCTCATCCGCCTTGGCCTAGCCGCGTCACGAACCAGCACCGGCCCGGACGCTACCGACAAAGTAACGCCATGACCCCGCTCCACAGGGCCGACCAACAACGGATCGCCGGCGCGTTCCTGGTACTGTCGTTCGTCACCTTCACGGTGGGCGCCACGCTGCCGCTGGTCGGCGCCAAAGGCAACAGCAAGATCTTCACGCTGCCGGTCCGAGAACATCTGCAGGCTGTGGCCGGCAACCCGGGCAGCTGGCGGTGGGCCAACCTGTTCATGAGCACCGCCGTTGTACTGCTGGTTCTCGGGATGACAATCCTGGTGACCATGCTGGAGAGGGTTGATGAGCGGATGCTGTCCCGGATCGCCCTGACCACGTTGCTGCTGGCTGCGCTGCTGTGGTTGGTCTACTCAGCCTTCAGGTCCACCGTGACAATGAGCGCGGCGCGTGAGACGGTCTCGACCGGCGCCGTGCCGCCCTACTACGACCCGTGGAGCCAATGGGCTGCGGGGCTGTTTCAGATCTACACCGTGCTTGGATGCGTGGGCCTCGCCGCGCTGGGCGGCTCCCTGCTGATGATCAGGCTGATTCCCACTTGGGCCGGCTGGACCACCATCGCGATCAGCGTCGCAACACTCCTGCATCTCCTCAGCACCGGCAATACGTTGCCAGCCTTCCATTACCTCCCCTGCCTGCTCATCGGCGTCCTGCTGCTGATTCGACGACCACTGCCCCTCGGACCACTGCCCGCGCAGTGAGCGGCACAACCGGGACCACGCTCGAGGTCGAGCCGACTGCTCGCCAGAGCTCCAGGTCAGGTGCTGGGATGAGGGGCGGATGTCGGCGTGGGTGGTTTGGCTTGGGTGTGGGCGCGTTTGCCCTGCGGGCCGAAGAGGCGAAGGATCTCGACACCTACGCCGGCCTCGACCTGCACCAGCTGCGCCACAGCGCCGCCCCCACCTCGGCGAAGCCGAAGTACCGCTGCAGCTCATCACGGGCAAGACCCGCCACAAGCACCCCCGCACCGCCATGCGCTACGTCAAACCCGGCCTAGAAGCCATCACCAAGGTCACCGAGGAGCTGGCACTGCGGCGCCGTACCCACTGACCAGACGCTCGCCCGTTGGCGGCTCCTCTAGTCGCGTACCCAGAAGGAGTCCGGTAGTGCTTCGATCTCGACCACGGCCTGTTCGAGGTTCGCGGCGATCGGCAGCAGTGCCTGGTATGCCGGCTCACCACCCTCGGCGAGCCGCCGGATGACCTCGACGTTCTTCCGCGCCCGGTCGACCACCTCGGGACCGAACGCCGATCGGTCCCCCTCATAGCCGTAGGCGTCGAGCAGCAGGTGCAGCCGCCGGGACCGATCCTCGAACGCCGTGAATCCCTGCGCGGTGACGACGTGCCGGGCGTGCAGCGGAACCCAGGTCAACGCGCTGTAGGCCAGATCGCGCTCCCGCGTGAACGGCCCGGCGGTATCCCAGTCGACGAACCCGACCAAATCGTCACCCTGCCATACCGCGTTGTACGGAGAGGCGTCATTGTGCGCGATGACCAGCCCCGGCTGCCACGGCCGCGCGACGAACCAGACCGCGTCAGGCTCGGGCACGAACGACGCCGTCGCGTCGTGCAACCGCCTCAGCCAGGCCCCGACCTGCTTGAGCGCGCTGTCCGTCCACGGCCACGCGGGCCAGGGATGCTGCTCCCCGATCGTGTCGCCGTGCAGGTAGGTCAGCACCTCGCGTCCCTGCTCGTCGAAGCCGAGCACCCGCGGCGCCCCCTCGAACCCGACCTCTTCCAGATGCGCCAGCACGGTGTGGACGCTACGCGTCCACGGGTTGGCGGGCCGGTGGACGGTCTCGCCGATGCGTACTCCGCCGACATGCCTGCCACCCGCCAGGGGCTGCTCGTCCATGACGCCGTTTCTACGCCCCGGCTGCCGGTCACCGCACCTGGTTTTCCTGCCTTGCCTGGCGCGCAGGGCGATCCCGGCGCCGTCGGGGAGATCCAGCGCTGTCACGACTCGATCCGCTGGTGGGAAATCAGTTGTCATTCCGGCAGAACGGCCTTGTAATGAAAGCCGTGACGTTCTACCTTTCGTGTGGGCCGTCGACGGGAGGACGAGATGGGATCCACTGCGGCGCAGGCGGACACGCGGATGATGGGCATCGTGCACGGGGCGCTGCGCCGGGATCTGGACCGCACCCGTGCGGTGCTGACCGCGACGCCGT
>NZ_JAAAHR010000188.1:0-18269 GCF_009908215.1 Nonomuraea sp. K271
CCTTCGGCCCTGTCCCCGCCCTCCGCACCACGCCGCGGGAGGCCCATGGTGATGCCCCGCCACGTGCGGCGCTCCACGCTGCGTCGCGCGTGCACGGGCGTCCGGCCCGGATCTGCGGCGTCGCGTCCTCGACGCTGCGCCGGCCGTATGGTGCGGGCGGTGGGCGCACGTCGCGGAGGCGTACCGTTCCAGGGAGTTGGGCAGCAGAACGCGGCGTCGCGTCCGGTCGGGACGCCACGCCGCGGTTCAGGTGGCCGGGCATGAGGATGACGGTGGCGTCCTCAAGGACCCGCCACCGTCACCGTGACCTGTGCGTGCGCCGTGCTCCCCTCCTTCCGGGCTCAAAGTCCTGCGCAAACTTCTCCCGCCGGTCAGCTGTCCTTGGCGGTCCAGCGGAACGTCTTCATGCACAACACCAGCCCGCCGACGCACCAGGCGGCGAGCACGAGGGCGATCATGGGCAGCTGCCACGACCCGGCCGGTTCGAGCGCCGCCGCGTGCTCAGGCAGGAACACCGAGCGCATGCCCTGGGTCATCCACTTGAGCGGGAACAGGGACGCGATGAACTGCAGGAAGGCGGGCACGTCGGAGAAGGGCATGTAGACGCCGGAGATGAACTGCACGATGAGGAAGGGCAGCGTGATGATGGCGTTCGCGCCGCGCGCCGACTTCGGCAGGCTGCCGACCGCGATGCCGAGGAGGGTGCAGGCCACGCCGCCGAGGGCGAGGACCCAGGCGAGGGTCAGCCACCGGTCGAGCGTGCCGGGCACGGCCACGTCGAACAGCACCACCCCGACCACGACGAGCAGGGCCACCTCGGCGACCATGCACACGAGGACCTGGATGACCTTGCCGCCGAAATAGGCGATCCGCGGCATCGGCATGCCGTACAGGCGCTTCAGCGTCCCGTCGTGGCGCTCCAGGGCGACGTTGATGCCGAGGTTCTGGAAGGTGGTGCCCATGATGCCGGCGCCGATCATGCCGGCGGTGAGGATCTGCGCGCCGGTGACGCCGTTGAAGTCCGGCTTGCCCGACTGCATCGCGCCGAGCAGCATCAGCATGATCGCCGGGAGGGAGAAGATGACGATGAACTGGCCCTTGGTGCGGAAGAAGCTCTTGAGCTCCAGTGCACCGCGCCTGAGTGCCAGCCGGGCGGCGCTGGGCAGGGGCGCGGCGGTCGCGCCGGCCATCCGTGTCGGTGGTCTTGACAACGTGGTGGTCACGAGTGATCTCCGATTAGGCCGAGGTAGACGTCTTCGAGAGACGGACGTGTCACGGTCAGCTCGGGGATCTCCCCGTCGAACTGGCCGCTGAGCTCGGCGACGACCTGCGTGGGCGTCGCCGTCTTCACGCTGTGGTCGCCGTCGGCGGTGGTCCAGCTGACGGTCGCCATGGCCTGCGAGCGTCCTGCCAGCGTGGACGGCTCGCCCAGCGCCACGACCTTGCCCTGCACGATGACGCCGACCCGGTTGGCCAGCGCTTCGACCTCGTCCAGGTAGTGGGTGGTCAGCAGGATGGTGGTGCCCTCGTCGGCCAGCCGGGAGATCAGGCTCCAGAACTGGCGGCGGGCCTCGGGGTCGAAACCGGTGGTCGGCTCGTCCAGGAACAGCAGCTCGGGGTTGCCCAGCACGCCCAGCGCCACGTCGACCCTGCGCCGCTGGCCTCCGGACAGGTTGCGGGTGCGGGCGTCCGCCTTGCCGGTGAGCCCGACGAGTTCGATCACGTGCTCGGGGTCGCGGGGCCTCGGGTAGTAGTGGGCGTAGTGGTGGACCATCTCGCGTACGGTCATCTCGGCCGCGTCGGTGGCCGACTGCAGCACCATCCCGAGGCGGGAACGCCAGGCCCGGCCCGCCACGCCGGGGTCCTCCCCCAGCACGCTGACCTCGCCGGCGTCTCGCCGGCGATGGCCTTCCAGGATCTCAACAGTGGTCGTCTTGCCTGCGCCGTTGGGGCCGAGGAGCGCGAACACCTCGCCACGGGCGATATCCAGGTCAACGCCGTCGATGGCGACCACGTCGCCGTATCGCTTGCGCAGCTCACGCACGCGCACCGCTGTATCGCTCATGCATTCAGAGTTGGGGATCAGCGACGCGTACGACACCCCTAATCGGCGTTTCACCTGGTCGGAAAGCCAATCCGCAGGTCGGACCCGGAATCGGGCGGCTGACCCCCTATCAACCGTTCGGGGGATGTCGCACACCGCGGATCCCGATGATTCTTTAAACATGACAGTCATCGAAATCGAGGGCATGAGTAAAAGCTACAAAGGCCGCCACGTTCTGACTGATGTATCCCTGCAGGTCGAGCAGGGCGAGATCTTCGGCATCGCCGGCCCCAACGGCGCCGGCAAGACCACCACCGTGGAGTGCATGTCGGGCCTGCGCGAGCGGGACGGCGGCGTCCTGCGGGTGCTGGGCCTCGACCCGCAGCGTGACCGCCGCGAGCTGCTCCCCCGCATCGGCGTGCAGCTCCAGGAGGCCGCGCTGCCTGACGCGCTCAAGGTGGGCGAGGCGCTGAAGATGTACGCGTCCTTCTACGACAAGCCCGCCGACTGGCGCAAGCTCATGGACGAGTGGGGGCTGGCCGACCGGCAGCGTTCCAGTTTCGCGAGCCTGTCGGGCGGCTGGAAGCAGCGCCTGTTCATCGCGCTGGCCCTGGTCGGCAACCCGGAGGTCGTCTTCCTCGACGAGCTGACCACCGGACTCGACCCGTCCGCCCGCCGCATGACGTGGGGCCTGGTCCGCGAGGTGCGCGACCGCGGTGTGACCGTCGTGCTGGTCACCCACTTCATGGACGAGGCCCAGGCGCTGTGCGACCGCATGGCGATCATCGACCAGGGCCGCGTCATCACCCACGGCACCCCGGGTGAGCTGATCACCCAGGGCCGTACCGAATCGCTCGAGGACGCGTACTTCGCGCTGACGGGAGGGCAGGCGGCATGAAAGGCATCACGCAGGTCGTCGCGGTCGAACTCAAGCTGATCATCAGAGACCCGATGTCGGCGTTCTTCGCGCTGGCCTTCCCCACGATCATGATCTGGGTCAAGCTGCGCAGCGGCAAGCCCCTTCCCGGCGGGCTGCCGTCGGTCGACGCCAACGTGCCGATGCTGAGCATCTTCGTCATCGGGCTGGCCACGCTGGTCATCCTGCCGGCCACGCTGGCGCAGTACCGTGAGCGCCGGGTACTGAAGCGGCTGCTCGCCACCCCCGCCTCCCCCGGCATGCTGTTCGGCGCCCAGTGGATCGCCCACATGCTGATGGCCCTTCTCGGCACGGCGCTGCTCATCGCCATCGGCGCCATCGGCTACGACCTGTCCGCCCCGGCCAACCCGGGCATCGTGGTCCTGGCGTGGGTCCTCGGCGCGCTGAGCCTCAGCGGCATCGGCTTCCTGCTCGGCGCCGTCGTCCCTTCCGGCCGCACCGCGACCGTGCTCGGGCTGAGCGTGTTCTTCCCGATGGTGTTCATCTCCGGCGCCGTGATCCCCCGCGAGTCGATGAGCGGCTCGATGCGGGCCATCGGCGACATGCTGCCCATGGCGCCTGCCGTGCAGACGATCCGCAACGGCTGGGAGGGCCACGCCGCCTCTCCCGTGGCGATGCTGGTCATGGTGGGCATCTGCCTGGTCACCGCCGGTGTCGCGGTCAAGGCGTTCCGGTGGTAAGCAGCGCCCGCCGTGAAGGGTCGGGATCGGTGGTCACCTCCACCGGACCCGGCCTTTCGCGTTGGGACCGGGTGTGGCCCGCGCTGCCCTACCTGTTCATCCTGCTGCCCGCCGGCTTCTCGCTCGCGCAGAACTGGCGGCTGGAGACGCTGGTGCTGGCGTCGTTCGCGATGGCCTGGCACTGGTTCCTGATCGGCGTGCACCCCGAATGGACCAGGCACCCGGTGGTGGCGGTCGTCTACTTCGTCATCCTGCTCGCCGCCATCGGAGCGCTGGTCAGCATCGACTCGGTGTTCACGGTGACCGGCCCGGCGGCGTTCATCCAGTCGTTCAGGCTGCTGCCCCGGTGGTGGGCCTACGGAGGGGTGGCCGCGACGGCCGGCGTGCTGGTCTCCATGCGGCCGGAGGCCGGGCGCAGTCCCGGCGAGATGTTGTTCTCCTTCCTGATCGCGGCGTTGATCGCCTCGGCGATCGGGCTGGTCATCCAGACCATCTCCGACCAGAACGAGAGCCGCAAGGTGATGATCGAGCAGTTGCGGGAGACCGGCGCCAAGCTGGCCGCGCTCGCGGAGGAGAACGCGAGCCTGCAGGCCCGGCTGCTGACGCAGGCCCGCGAGGCGGGGGTGCTGGGCGAGCGGCAGCGCATGGCCAGGGAGATCCACGACACGATCGCGCAGGGACTGACCGCCATCGTCACGCAGATCGAGGCCGCCGAGGAGGCGATCGACGACACGCCGGCCGCGCTCGCCCGCCTCGACACCGTACGCACGCTGGCCAGGGAGAACCTCAACGAGGCCCGCAGGTCCGTGCAGGCGTTGCGCCCGGCGCCGCTGGCCGGCTCGCAGTTGCCCGCCGCCGTGCGGGACGTCGCCGACAGGTGGTCGGAGACGACCGGCGTGACCGCCTCCCTGTCGGTCAACGGCGACGCCCGGCCGCTGCACGCCGAGGTGGAGATCACGCTGCTGCGGGTGGCGCAGGAGGCGCTGGCCAATGTCGCCAAGCACGCTTCGGCCGGACGAGTTGCTCTCACCCTGTCGTACATGGAAGATGTCGTGGTGCTGGATGTACGCGACGACGGAGCCGGATTCGTCCCCGGGCCGGCCGACATCTCCTCGAACGCGCCCGCCTCCGAGGCAGGCGGCTTCGGGCTCATCGCGATGCGCCAGCGCGTGACCAGGCTGGCCGGCGACTTCGAGATCGAGTCGGCGCCCGGCGAGGGCACCGGCATCTCGGCGACCGTGCCGGCCATCCCCGCCGACGCCGTGTCCGGACCGTCCGACCGCCTCAGAGACGCCGGGTGACCCATGCCGATTCGCCTGATCATCGTGGACGACCATCCGGTCGTCCGCGACGGACTGCGGGGGATCTTCACCGACGACGAGTTCGAGGTCGTCGGCGAGGCGGGCGACGGTTTCGAGGCGCTGGCGGTGGTCCAGCGCACCAACCCCGACGTCGTGCTCACCGACCTGCGCATGCCGAAGATGAACGGCGCCGAGCTCATCCGCCGGCTGCGTGAGCAGTCGCCCGGCGTCCGCGTGCTCGTGCTGACCACGTTCGACAACGACGTGGACGTGCTGCCCGCCATCGAGGAGGGCGCGACCGGCTATCTGCTCAAGGACACCCCGCGCGCCGAGCTGCGCAGCGCGGTGCAGGCCGCGGCGCGCGGCGAGACGGTGTTGTCGCCGTCGGTGGCGGGCGTGCTGACGCAGAAGATCCGCGCGCCGCAGCAGCAGATGCTCAGCCGCCGCGAGCTCGAGGTCCTGTCGCTCATCTCCCGGGGCGCGACCAACCGCGACGTCGCCAGGAGGTTGTTCATCACCGAGGCCACCGTGAAGACGCACCTGCTGCACATCTTCGCCAAGCTCGAGGTGAACGACCGCGCCGCCGCCGTCGCCGCCGCCTATGAGACCGGCCTGCTCAGGCCCGGTGCCGACGGCTGATTAAGGGCGCCTAGGGGTGGGCCGCCCACCGGTCATTTCGTACCGTTGAAGAGGCGGCCGTTCCCTCTTTTCCCTTTTCTCAGCGATGAGTCAGGTAATGGGTCAGAGCCTGACCTTCGGGTTTTCCTTTCCCTGACTTGTGTCTTCGGCCTGCCGCCGAATCGGAATGGAGATCGCGTATGAACACGCTTGCCCTGGCTGATCCGAAGGCCGAACTCGACATCGTCGGCGGAAAAGGCGCATCGCTCGCCCGCCTCGCCAGGGCGGGCCTGCCGGTGCCGGCGGGCTTCCACGTCACCACCGGCGCCTACCGCGCGTTCGTGGCCGGCCACGGCCTGCGCGACGCCGTGCTCACCGGCGACGCCGAGCAGATCCAGGCGTTGTTCGCGGCCCGCGAGCTGCCGCCGGAGATCGCCGGCGACATCCTGGCCGCGTATGCCGAGCTGGGTGACGAGCCGGCGGTCGCGGTGCGGTCGTCGGCGACCGCTGAGGACCTGCCGGGCATGTCGTTCGCCGGCCAGCAGGACAGCTATCTCAACATCCGCGGCTCAGCGCAACTCCTCGACGCGGTCAGACGTTGCTGGGCCTCCCTGTGGACCGACCGGGCCATCGCCTACCGCGACCGCCACGGCATCGCGCGCGACGAGGTGGCCATCGCCGTCGTCGTGCAGGAGCTCGTACCGGCCGACGCCGCCGGGGTGCTGTTCACCGAGGACCGCGACCGGCTGACCATCAACGCCGCCTGGGGCCTGGGCGAGGCGGTCGTCGGCGGCCTGGTGACGCCCGACACGATCATGCTCGACCGGGCCGGGCGCACGGTCGTCGACGAGACGATCGCCTCCAAGACCGTCATGACCGTGCGCACGCCCGAAGGCACCCGCGAGGACCCCGTCCCGCCGGGGCTGCGCGACGAGCCCGTGCTCACCTGGACCCAGGCCGAGCAGCTGGCCGAGCTGGGGATGACGATCGAGGAGCTGTACGACCGCCCGATGGACGTCGAATGGGCGCTGCACGACGGGCGCCCCCACATCCTCCAGGCGCGGCCGATCACCGGCAGGCGCGAGGAGTGGAACGACTCGCTCAAGGGCGACTACCTGTGGAGCAACGGCAACCTGGGCGAGGCCGTCCCCAGCGTCATGACGCCGTGCACCTGGTCGCTCGTGCAGGCGTTCATCGCCGAGATCATGGTCACCGGCGACCTCGGCGGCCACCCGATGTGCGGCAACATCGGCGGCCGCGTCTACATGAACATGAGCGTGAACGCCTCGCTCGGCAAGGCCCTCGGCATCACCAAGAAGATCGAGGCCACCCAGGAGCCGATCTACGGCAGGGTGCCGGAAGGTGTCGAGACGCCGCTGCTGCCGATGACGCGCTGGCAGACCCTCAGGGCGGCCAGGCCCATGCTGGGCGGACGCCGCGAGATCCAGAAGCTCGTGGAGCACATCCCGGCCTACATCGCGGACGCGGAGCGGCGTACGGAGGAGATCCGCGCCGCGATCGCCGTCAGCGACGACCTGGCCGCGCTGTGGGAGAGCGACGTCGAACCGAGATTCACCCAGTGCAACCGCATGCTCGCCGCCGCGGCCCGCCAGGACGCCGGCTCGCTCATCTACCTCGGCGCCCAGCTGGCCGAGCTGGTCGGTGAGGCCGACGCGACCGTGCTGATGTCCGGCATCCAGTCGGGAGAGGGCCGGCTGGAGAGCCTCGGCCCGCTGCTCGGCCTGGCCCGGCTCAAGCGGGGCGAGATGACCCGCGACGAGTACGTCCGCGCGTACGGCCACCGTTGCCCCGACGAGTTCGAGATCTCGGTGGCCCGGCCCGTGGAGGACCCGGCGTGGCTCGACGACCAGCTCGCCGGGCTCACCGTCGACCCGTCCGAGCTGCTCGACCGCCAGATCGAGGCGAGCGAGGCCGCCTGGCGGCGTTTCCGCGAACGCCATCCGAGGAAGGCCGAGAAGTTCCGGCGCAGGATCGACCGGTGGGAGGCCATCGTGCGCTCCCGTGAGGAGACCCGGTCGGAGATGATGCGGGGCTTCTGGATGGTGCGCGACTTCGTGGTGCGGGCCGGTGAGGTGACCGGGCACGGCGACGACCTGTTCTTCCTGACCATGGACGAGATCATCGACGTGCTGCGCGGCTCCGGCCGGCCGCTGACGCGGGTGGCGGGACGGCGGGCGGCGTACGAGCTGTACCGGTCGCTGCCGCCCTACCCCGGCATCATCCGCGGCCGGTTCGAGCCGGAGCGGTGGGCCGCCGATCCGGGCCGCCGCGGCGACGTGTTCGACGCCGCCGCCACGGTGGTGCCCCCGTCGCAGAGCATCAGCGGCTTCCCCGGAGCGTCCGGCGTGGTCGAGGGCACCGCCCGGGTGCTCACTTCCGTGGCGGACGGCGACCGGCTGGGCGAGGGCGAGATCCTCGTGACGACCGTGACGAACGTGGGCTGGACGCTGCTCTTCCCGCGTGCCGCCGCGGTGGTCACCGACGTCGGGGCGCCGCTGTCGCACGCCGCGATCGTCGCGCGTGAGCTGGGCATCCCCGCCGTCGTCGGCACCAGGAACGCCACCATGCTGCTGCGGGACGGCGACCGGATCCGCGTCGACGGGAGCGCCGGCACCGTCGAGGTGATCCGGGAGCGAGCGGGCGAGCTCGTGATGAGCTGAACGTCGGGGGACGTGCCAAGGCGCCGGGCTCAACGGGGAGCCCGGCGCCTTTCGTACGTTCTCGTCGTGGCGGGTTCTCAGCGGGTCGCGGTGAGCATCCGCATCCCGAGCGGCAGGTCGATCAACCGGCCGGGGGTCAGGTCCGCGTCCTCCAGCAGCGCGCGATACTCCTCCTCGGTGCGCTCCCGCCCTCCCGTCATCACCATCATGTGCAGGTCGAAGGCGAGCGGCACGTACGAGCCGCGGCCGACGACGCGCTCGATGATCAGCAGCTCGGCGCCGGGCTGCATCGCCTTGGCGCAGTTGCCCAGCAGGGCGGCGCAGCGTTCGTCGTCCCAGTCGTGCAGAATGCGCGAGAGCACGTAGACGTCGCCTCCCTCGGGGAGGCACGAGAACAGGTCGCCCCCGGTCAGCTCGCACCTGTCCAGCACGCCCATCCGCGCCAGGTGCTCCGGCGCGGCGGCGACCACCTCGGGCAGGTCGAACAGCACGCCTGTGGCCTCGGGATTGCTCTGCAGGACCGTGCCCAGCAGCGCGCCCGTGCCGCCGGCGAGGTCGACCACGCGGCGCGGCCCGGAGAAGTCGTACGCCTCGGGCACCCCGCGGAAGAAGGACGCGCCCGCCGCCATGCCCGCGTTGAACACCGACGCCTTGGCGGGATCGGCGGCCAGGTGCGCGAAGATGGGCTCGCCGTGGACGTGTTCGAACGCCGACTCGCCGGTGCGTACGGCCTGGTCCAGGCCGTTCCATGCGGCGGCGAAGGAGTCCTCGCCGTAGAGGGCGGCGAGCGGGCCCAGGTCGTCGCGGCGCAGCCGCGCCCCCATCGGGGTCAGCCCGTACGCGCCGTCGTCGCCGCCGTCGGCCAGTCCCACCCCTTCCAGCAGGCGGAGCAGGCGATGCATGGCCCCGGGATGCGCGCCGACCTCGTCGGCGACCTCGGCGGGGGTCAGGCGGCGCCCGTCGAGGGCGTCCACGACCCCGAGCCGGACGGCGACGAAGGTCGCCTGCGCCACCCATCCTCCGGTGAGGATGCGCATCAGCTCTTGGTCCATCTTGTCCTTCCTAGGGGGTCAGGGACGCCCAGGCCGACGTGACCGCGCGCGGCAACTCCGCGATCACGTCGTCCTGGCGTGGCACGAGGTAGAAGTGGTCGCCGTCGAGCACGCGAACGGTGCAGCCGGCCCTGGTCAGGTCGCCCCACCGCGCCGCCTGCTCGGCGGTGACCTCGGGGTCGTCGTCGCCGAGCAGGGCGGTGACGGGGCAGGCGAGCACGCCTCCGGGGCGATGCCGGTAGGTCTCGTCGAGCCGGTAGTCGTTGCGGATGGCGGGCAACGCCAGCTCGCGGATGTCGGGGTCGGCCATCAGCTCGGGCTCGACGCCGCCGAGGCCGATGATCTCGCCGATCAGCTCGTCGTCGGAGCCCGCGTGCGTGTCACTGTGGCGGTGCTCGTGAGGGGGGTGCCGACCGGAGGCGTACAGGTGTGTCACGCCGCGGCCCCTGGCCTCCAGCGTGCGCGCCACCTCGTACGCGATCAGCGCTCCCATGCTGTGCCCGAACAGCGCGACCGGCCGGTCGAGCAGCGGAGCCATCGCGTCGGCGACGCGCTCGGCCAGGTGGTATGCGTCGTCGACGAACGGGTCGGCGCGGCGGTCGCCCCGCCCCGGGTACTGCACGGCTCGCACCTCGACGGAGTGCGGCGCCGCCGCGTGCCAGCCTCGGTAGAAGCTCGCCGAGCCGCCGGCGTGGGGGAAGCAGAACAGCCGTAACGACGCGTACGGCCTGGGCTGGTAGCAGTGGAACCAGTTCATGCGAACTCCGTCGCGGACAGGGGTCGGGGTGCCGTCTGGACCAGCAGCTCGGGCCGGCCGATCGCCGCGGTGGCGTCCTGCCACAGGCGGCTGAGCGTCAGGTGGTACTGGCCCTGGCGCAGCGGGTCGCGGCCGTCCTCGGCGGCCTCGCGCAGCGCGGTCAGCGCACGGCGCACGCCGTCGGGCCAGAGCCTGGTGACGATGTCGGCGAACGTCGGCGCCTGCGCCGGCCCGATCGTGGTGGCGCTCGGCAGGCTCAGGTGCTCGGCTCCGGTGTCGAAGCGGTCGTCGGCGTCGCGCCCGACGTACATCCGCGGGGTCCACACGACCGGGCCGTGCGTGTTGACCAGGGTCAGGTTGCCGCCCTCCGTGCCCACCGTGATGCGGTGCAGCAGGTGGAGGTGGGCGTCGGGGTCGTTGGGCGCGATCTGGTTCTGCACCCGGAGGGTGAGGGGCACTCCTCCGACCGTACCCGTGACGCAGGAGAAGGGCGTGCCGGGGGCCGTGGCGGTGAACGTCCAGGGGCGCAGGCCGCCCATGGCCTGGCCGAGGATGTCGAACAGGGCGTAGGCCACGTGCACGCTGCAGGCGGCGTCGACGTAGAGCGGCTGCTGGAGCTCGCGCAGGCGGCGGGCGGCGTCGATGAATCGGCGCACGGGGTCCAGGTGCACGTAGAGGGTGTTGACGTGGTGCACCGCGGACGCGGCCCTGGCCGTGCGCAGGGTGCGGGCCAGCTCGTCGGCGTGGACGGGGTGTTCCTGGAGCACGTGCACGCCCCGGGACAGCAGAGCCGCGGCCAGCTCGCTGCCCTCGCCGCCGACGACGCCCGACCGTACGACCACGCAGGCCAGGTCCGCGAGCCGCGGCACCCGGTCGGGGTCGGTGACCAGCGGGACGCCGTGCTCCCTGGCGTACGCGGCGGACCTGTCGCTGCCGCGGGCCAGGATGCCGGTGAGTTCGAAGGGGCCGTCGCGCATGGCCGACAGGTAGATCTGGCCGAACTTCGTCCCGCACACCACGACTCGTTTCACAGCGCGCCCTCCTCGAACGCCGGCGCGGCCAGGTCGATGGGGGCGACCGCGTCCGTGATCTCCGCCGTCGCCACGCCCTCCAGGTCCGCCAGCACCCTGGCCGGGTCGAGCACGGCGTCGGCGTGGTGCAGCCCGGCCGGTACGTCGCCCGCCAGCACCGCCCGCGCGGCGTGCGCGGTGACGGCGGCGGTCAGCGCGTACGAGTCCGCGGTGCGTACGACCAGGGTGCTCGTGCCATGCGCACCGGTCAACTGAAAAAGCAGCACATAGTACGGTGTGCGCCCCGCCAGTTCGAGCTCGGCGACCCGGGCCAGCTCGGC
Organism: Nonomuraea sp. K271; assembly: GCF_009908215.1. Taxonomy (NCBI): domain Bacteria; kingdom Bacillati; phylum Actinomycetota; class Actinomycetes; order Streptosporangiales; family Streptosporangiaceae; genus Nonomuraea; species Nonomuraea sp. K271. Next base: position 11,422 of record NZ_JAAAHR010000188.1, read on the forward strand.
GGCCGACGTCGCGGTGCTCGCGCCGGCGAGGACCCTGTCGCCGGTCATGACGTTGTACCAGCGGGCCTCGGCCAGTCCCAGCTCGGCGGCGACCCGTTCCGCCTCGACGCTCAGGTAGGGGTAGGCGGTGACGGGTCCGGGGAAATAGGGCAGCTCGACGTCGTGGGCGGGGGTGAGGGCACGCGCGACCTTGCCGCCGTCCCGCCACCCGGCCAGCGCCGCGCCCTGCTCCTCCTGACCGGCGAGCAGGAAGTCCCCCGCCGCCGCCGGAGTGAGCCGGTCCAGCCCTCCGGTGTAGACGTCGAGCCTTTCCGCCGGGCCGCCGTGCGGGGAAGCGAGCGCGGCGAGGTGACGGGCCAGCAGGCCGGTGAGGCCGGGGAGCATCCCGGCGGAGATCACCCCGGTACGGCCCCCCGTGGCCGACAGCGCCGCGGCGTCGCCCGCGGCGTCCACGTAGTCCGCCCCCGCGGCGAAGGCGGCCCGTGCCACCCGGTCCCGCAGCAGGTACGACGGTCCCGCGCAGTTGACGACGATCCGACAGCCCCGGCAGAAGCGGGCGAGCCCGTCCGGGTCGAAGGCGTCCACCTGCCACGCCTCGCCGTCGCCGTCCAGCGCGTCGACGACGAACTTCCGCGCCGCCGCACCGTCGCGCCCGCCTATCCGCACGTTCCCGGCGCGGCCGGTGAGGAGGAGGGCGGTGGTGGCGCCGACCGTGCCGTAGCCGCCGAGCACGCCGATCACGGCGTCCCCCCGGTGATCAGTTGGGCGACTCCGGCGGCGTGGCCCTGGTCGAGGCAGGTGAAGTGGTCGCCCTCGACGTCGCGCACGACGAGCCGTCCGAGGCAGAGGTCCTGCCAGAACTCCGTCATGTCGTCCTGGAGGGTCGGTACGAGGTTGGTGACGCCGCTCTGGCGCAGGAACGTGATGTCGCCCGCGTACGGCTCGGGGTCGTAGTGGGTGACGGCGGTGAAGCTCTGCCTGAAGACCCGGTAGGCGAGGTCGACGCGCTCGGGCGGGTGGTCGAGGCCGCGGGCGACGGCGGCGAGGCGGTCGGCGGGCGGAGTGGCGGACAGCGCGGCGAAGCGGCTGCCGATCGCGGCGAGGCCGGGGTCGGCGGAGGAGGCGAGCGCCGCGATGGCGCCCTCGCCGACGTGTCCTGGCGAGGTGTCCAGCACGGCCCGCAGGGCGCGGGCCAGGTCCTCCCCGGGGTAGCCGAGCGTGGCGGGGTCGAGCCCGCACGCCTGGGCGAAGCCGTACTCGAGCATGAGCCGGTCGCTGATCCGGTAGGGGAAGCGGGAGCTGCTGATGACGGTGAGCTCGTCGACGGTGGCGCCGGCCTCGGTGAGCCGCCTGGCGACCTCGGTGGCGATCAGCCCGCCCATGCAGTAGCCGATGATGTGGTAGCCGGGTGCGTCCTCCTTGAGCAGCACCTGCGCGTACGCTCCGGCCAGCGACTCCACGGCTGCGGCGGGGTCGAGCTCCAAGTAGTGTCCGGCGTCGTTGATCACGAGGCCGAGCAGGGGCCCGCCGGACAGCTCGGGGGTGAGCGCCCGGTAGGGGGTGAGGGTGCCGGTGCCGTCGTGGAGCAGCACCCGCACCGGGCCCTGCCCGCCGGCCAGGCGGACGAGCGGGCTGACCTGCGTCCTCGACAGGCCGCGGTCGCGGTCGTCGCGGGCCTGGCGGAGGTGGGCGGCGAGCGCGGCGACGGTGGGCTGGTTGACGAGCTGGCGGACGAGGCTGTCCCAGTAGAAGTTGTGCGCTTCCGGCAGTTCCTCGCGTACGCGGCCGGCCAGCCGGGTCACCAGCAGGGAGTCGCCGCCGAGCGCGAAGAAGTCCTGATCCCTGCCGACCTGCTGGAGGCCGAGGAGTTCGGCCCAGAGAGCGGCGAGCCGCCGTTCGAGGTCGTCGCGCGGCTCCTCACCCGCGGGTGTGCTCTCACCGGCCGTACGGGGCAGCAGGGACCGCAGCCCCGCCCGGTCGATCTTGCCGTTGTCCGTGAGCGGCAGTTCGTCGACCACCTGCACGTGAGACGGGATCATGTAGTCGGGCAGCCGCTCACCGAGGAACGCCCGCAGGTCCGCGAGGTCGATGTGCTCCCGGTCGGCGGGGAAGCGGGCGGCGAACACGCACTGTCCCAGCGACGCCAGCGCATCGCCGGGGCCCGGTAGGCAGGCCATGGTGGTGGCGCCGGCGGCGGCGAGCAGGTCGAGCCACTCCTCGCGGGCGACGAACGTGCGGTCGCGGCCCTGCCGTACGTCGGCGTAGTCGTGCGGGTTCATCAGGAACTCCATCGAGCTCATGATCTGCACGTGCTCGCGGGTCGTCTCGATGAACACCAGCCATCCGCCCGGCGCCAGCAGCTCGCGGAACCTGGCGAGCACGGCGGCGGCGTCGTGCGAGTTGTGCAGCACGTTGGCGCAGAGGATGACGTCGAAGGAGTTGGGCTCGTACCCCTGGGCGCGGTAGTCGGCGTTGATGTCGAACAGGCCGTAGCGCACCCATGGGTGCTCGGCGAAGCGTTCGGCGGCCTGGCCGAGGAAGAACCGCGACAGGTCGGTGAAGAGGTATTCGACGTGGTGCCCGGAGAGTTCGGGGATGAGTTCGGCGCTGGTGCCGCCGACGCCCGCCCCGGCCTCGAGGACCCGCAGCGGCCCGCCCGTGTGCCGCTCGGCGACGCGGCCGATGACGGCGCGCACGATGCGGTTGACGTACCTGCTGAGCACGTTGTCCTTGTAGGCGCCCTCGGCGGTCTCCATCTCGCCTTCGGGGAACAGCAGTTCGCGGGCGTCGAGCTCGCCGCGCATCAGCTCGGGCAGGTGCGTGGTGCTGACGCGCAGGAACCCGATGAGCTCGGCGCCGTAGTCGAGCCCTTCCGCGAGGGTTTCGACGCGGCGCCACAGCGGTTCGAGCGCGGCGGGTTCGCGCAGGTCGTGGTAGCGGCCGTCGTCGTCGCGGCGGATGCGGCCGCGCTCGTGCAGCGCGGCGAGCCAGCGCCGGACCAGCCGGTGGTGGCCGGGCGCGACCCGGGCGGTCTCCAGGATCTCCGCCAGGTCGTGTACGGCGTCGCCGGCGAACAGCCCGGCCGCGCGCAACGCCCCCGCCATCGAGGTGAGCGCGATCTCGTCGAGCGTCTCGGCGACCGCCACCACGCGCTCCAGGTCGACGCCGTCGAGTGCGGCGTGGGCTGCCGCCTCGGCCGCGGCGGCGACGCCGGGCTCGTCGCCGCCGTCCTCTTCCTTCCGTACGGCCTGCGCGAAGCCGACGAGACGGCGTTCGAGCGCCCGGTCGCCATCGACGATCACGGTGCCGGCGGCGACCGCCGGGTGCGCCTGCAGCGCGGTCTCCACCTCGGCCAGCTCGATGCGGTGACCGCGGATCTTGACCTGGGAGTCCTCCCTGCCGAGGAACTCGATGGTGCCGTCGGGTCGGTAGCGGCCCAGGTCACCGGTGCGGTAGAGACGTTCGCCCGCGTGGCGGACGAACCGTTCGGCCGTCCTGGCCTCGTCGCCGAGGTAGCCCATGGCCACGCCCGCGCCGCCGATGTACAGCTCTCCCGGCACCCAGTCGGGGCTGGGCCGCATGCGGGAGTCGAGCACGTGGAAGGTCTGGTTGGCCAGCGGCCTGCCGTACGGGACGCTCACCCAGCCGGGCAGCGGGTCGCCGATGGGATGGTGGATGGACCAGATGGCGGCCTCGGTGGCGCCGCCCAGGCTGATCACGTCGAGGCCGGGCAGGCGGCGGCGGATCTGGCCGGGCAGCGCGACGGGCACCCAGTCGCCGGACACCATGGCCAGCCGCAGCGCGGGCAGCCCGGCCGTGGGCTCGGCGTCCAGGTAGTGCTGGAGCATCTGGAGCTGCGCGGGCACGGAGTTCCACAGGGTGACCTCGTGCCGGGCGGCGAGATCGGCCCAGTGGGCGGGGTCCCCTCTGCGCGCCGGGTCGGGCAGCACCAGCGCGCCGCCGGTGGCGAGCGGCCCGAAGACGTCGTAGACGGACAGATCGAAGCCGAGGTTGGCGAGGCCGAGCACGCGGTCGTCCTGGCCGACGCCGAAGCGGGCGTTGATGTCGTCGATGGTGTTGCGGGCGGCCTGGTGGCTGATCATCACGCCTTTGGGCACGCCGGTGGAGCCGGAGGTGTAGATGACGTACGCGAGGTCGCCGGGCCGCCGCGGGACCTCGGGCGGCGCCGTACCGGTGGCCGGCAGGGTGTCCACGGGGATCCAGCCGTCCTGCGCGCGCCACGACTGGGTGAGCACCAGGCGGGCGGAGGCGTCGGCGAGGATGCGGTCGCGCCTGGCGGGCGGCTGGCCGGTGTCGACGGGCAGGTACGCGCCGCCGGCCATGAGGGTGCCGAGCACGGCCACGACCTGCTCGGCGCCCTTGTCCATGACGACGGCCACGATCTGCCCGGGTTCGTGGCCGGCCGCGCGGAGCGTGCAGGCCACGGCCGTCGCGCGGGCGAGCAGGTCGCCGTACGTGAGCGAGCCCTGGGGGGTGACGACGGCGGTGCGGCCGGGTGTGCGGCGGGCCTGGGCCACCACCTGGTCGTGCAGCAGCCCGTCGGGGAGCGGCGCGGCGGTGGCGTTGGCCTCGGCGCGGCAGCGGGCCTGGGCGGCGGGCAGGCCGACGGGCGACATGGAGGCCCACGCCTCCTCCGCCGCCAGATCGTCGAGGAGCGCGGTGAAGGCGGCGAACATGTCGTCCACGAGCCCGTCGGGGAAGACGCCCGCGCGCACGTCCCAGTTGACGAGCAGCGCGCCGCGGTGCTCCTTGACCTGGCAGTCGATCCACACCTGGGGCGTCTGGCTGATGCCGTACTCGGGGCTGCCGTGCTCGGCCTCGTCCTGGCCGAGGCCAATGGCGCTGGTGAACACCACCGGCATCAGCGCGGCGTCGCGGCCCCGCCTCCTGGCCAGCTCGCGCATGACCTCGATGCCGCCGCAGCGGCGGTGCTCCATGTCGGCGAACAGTTGCTCGCCGATGGCGCGGGCACGGTCGCCGAACGGCCGGTCGGGCGTGGTGTCGACGGCGAGCAGGTTGAGCGTCGTGAAGTCGCCCACCACCTGGTCGATCGACGGGTGCAGGGGCGGGCGGTCGAGCAGCGTCAGGTTGAGCGTGAAGGCGGGCCTGCGGCTCCACCGCCCGATGACCTCGGCGTAGGCGGCCAGCACGGCCTGCGACGGCGTGGTGCCCGCCGCCGACGCCCTGGCGCGCAGCCCGGCCCACCGGTCCGGCTCCACCCGGCTCTCCCAGCGCTGGAACCTCGCCTCCGCCTGCTGGTCGAGCGCGGGCAGCTCGGGCGCCGGGGGCAGGTCGTCGAAGCGGGCCCACCAGTAGGCGCGGTCGCGGTCGTACCGGCCGCTCTCGCGCTGGGCGCGCAGGGCCAGCACGCAGTCGCGGAAGCCGACGGGGACGGGCGGCAGGTCGGCGCCCGGGTCCTCGTGCAGGCGGTGCAACTCGGCCAGCAGCAGCTGGATGCTGACGTAGTCGGCGATGAGCAGGTCGATCGAGGCGTGCAGGAGTGCGCCGCGGTCGGTGAGCGAGACCCGCAACTCGAACAGGGGCCAGCTGCCCGCCGGGTAGAGGGTGTGCGCCATCTCGTCGCGGATGGCGGCCAGCCGTTCCTCCGGGTCGGTGCCGCGCAGGTCGCTCACCCGCACCTCGTAGGCGGGCACCTCGGCCAGCACCTGCTGGTGGCCGTCGGGGTGGATGACGGCGCGAAGCATGTCGTGCCGTTCGACCAGCGTGCGCCACGCCGCCTGGACCCGCTCGGGGTCGAGTTCGGGGAAGGCCACCTCGACGTAACCGTGGCAGGCGACGCCGCCGTAGCCGAAGGCGTCGTTGCGGCCGAGCAGGTACGCCTGCTGCACGTCGGTGAGGGGGAAGGGGTCGAGGCGGTGTCCCGGGTCGGGGCGCACGGTCTCGGCCTCGGCCTCGCGGCGCAGGTGGGCGAGGATCTGGGGCTTGGCACCGAGCAACGCGGCGCGGCGTTCCTCGGTCAGCGCTCCCTTGGGGGCGCGGAAGCGCAGGCCCCCGCCGTCCTCCCACAGCCGGATTCCCGCCGCTTCCATGTCGGCGATCAGGTCTCGTACGGTCGGCTCTGGTGCGAGCGGTGCCTGGGTCACAGCACGCCCTCCTCTTCGGTGTCGTCCGTCGTCAGGCCGATCGCCTCGGCGCAGTCCGCGATGGTGGGAGTGGTGAAGAAGCGGCGCAGGGACAGCTCGGCACCGAGCCTGCGGCGTACGATCTCGGCGAAGCGGGTGGCGAGCAGCGAGTCGCCGCCGAGGGCGAAGAAGCTCCGGCCGCGACCTGGTGGCGGGATCTCCAGCAGTTCGGCCCACAGGTCGGCGAGCTGCTGCTCCACGCCCGGGCGTGGGGGGTCGTCGCCGTCCTGCGGTGGCTCGGGTTCTGTGGCGAGCGCGGATCGGTCGATCTTGCCGTTGGCGGTCAGGGGTAACTCGTCCAGCGCGGTGATCGACGGCGGGATGGCGTACGCCGGCAGCCGGTCTGCCAGGAACGAGCGCAGCTCGCCCTGGTCGACCCCGCCCGGGGTGACGAACGCGGCCAACCGGCGCTGCCTCCGATCCCCCACCGCGACCGCCACCGCACGCCCCACGCCGGAAAACCCCTCCAGCGCGGCCTCCACCTCGCCCAACTCGATCCGATGCCCACGGATCTTCACCTGATGATCGGCCCGGCCCAGGAACTCCAGCGTGCCGTCCGGCCAGTACCGGCCCAAGTCCCCCGTCCGGTACCAGCGACCACCCGCGCTCTCCACGAACTTGGCCGCCGTGGCCTCCGAATCACCCCGATACCCGACCGCGACCCCCGCACCGCCGATCCACAAC
>NZ_JAAAHR010000189.1:0-17950 GCF_009908215.1 Nonomuraea sp. K271
AGGTAGCCCAGCGTCCCTCCGGCGGCGGCGGCTCCCACGGCCCGAAGGAGCCCCGCCACGGCTCCGCGTCCTCGGGCCTGCACGACTGAGACCAGCAGCAGCGCCCCGCCCACGCTCATGCCCACGCTCATGCCGAGCGCCATCCCGCCGATCTTCCACCCTTCGGGCAGCAGCAGCACGAAGACGGCCTGCGCGGCCATCACCACCACCCATCCCGCCACGGTCCCGGTGGCGGCGGCCCGGCCGCAGCCGGCCGCGTAGAGCACCCGGCCGGCGTGCGCGATGAGCCCGTATCCGACCAGCCCGGGCGCGAACAGCGCGATCGCGGCGGCCAGTTGAGGCGCGGGCACCTCGCTCATGGTCCCGAGGAACACCACGGCTCCCGGCCCTGACGCGGCGGCCAGCACCCCGGCGGCCAGGCCGGACACCAGCACCACGGCCCGCGTCGTGCGCGCGGCCAGCGCCGCGAACGCCTCCGGCTCGCCCGCCTGCGCGGCCAACCGGGGGAACGCGCTGGTCGCGATGGGCACGGCCAGCACGGCATAGGGCATCAGGTAGATCGCCCACGCGTAGTTGTAGACGGTGATGGCGCCGTTGCCGATCGCGTTGTTCGACAGCAGCAGCACCACGATCATGGCCGCCTGCTGGGCGAGGAGGGTCGCGATCCCGGCCAGGGCGAGCCTGCGCACCTGCACGGCCACACCGTCGGGGAAACGTAAGGTGGGCCGCCACCGCAGGCCCAGGCGGACGACGGGGCCCGCCACGGCCAGCACCAGGGACAGCACCCCGAGGCTCGTGCCGACCGACAGCGCGAGCTCGGCCGCCGACGGCACCTCGGCGGGATCGCGCACCCCGCCGCTGAGCGGCACGAACAGCAGGTAGGCGACGACGACCACGATGCTGGAGACCAGAGGCGCGACCGCGGGCCCGGCGAAACGGTTTTGCGACTGCAGCACACCGTAGAGCACGACGGCGACGCCGTAGAGGGGGACCTGCGGGGCGAAGACGACCAGCATGCGCGTGGCGATGGCCGTCACCGCGCCGGCGTCGGGGCAGTTGTCGATGACGTCGCCGAAGAACAGCCCGATGATCGGCTCGGCGAGCAGCGCGGTGAGCACGCCCAGCGGCACGAGCACGACGACCACCCACGTCAGCAGCGCCGAGCTGATCCACCCCGCCCGCTCGCCGGGGCCGTCGCCCTCGGCGCCGTCACGCCCGGCCGCCCCCGCGAGGACGGGAACGACCATCCCCGCCAGGGCGCCGCCGACGACCACCTCGAACACGATGTTGGGAATCTGGTTGGCCGTCATGTAGGCGGTGGACAGGCAGTTGGTGCCGACCGTCTGCGCGAAGGCATATTGTTTGCCGAAACCGGCGATGCGTGCCAGCACCGTGAGCGCCCCGATGAGCAGGGCACCGCCGGCCACACCCCGCGCCGTCACCACCCGCACGCCGCCTCCCCGCGCACGATCACGCTTACGCAGACATCCTGGCAGGTCGTACCGACAGAAGGCGGATCACGCGGGGCCGACGGGACGGCGGCCCATCATGTCGAGGCGGTTGAGCACCGGGTTGCCCGCGATGACCTTGGTGAAACTGATCTTCTCGGCGGCCGCGGTCAGGGCCACGACGGTGCCGAGCAGCACGTAGCGGCCGGGTCTGCCGAGCTTGGTCACCGCCGCGAGCCCGAGCAGCGCGCCCAGGGAGTTGGCGCCGGCGTCGCCGAGCATCGCGCGCTCGCCGAGGTCGTCGGGCAGCAGCGCGGCCGCGGCCCCGAGCGGGACGGCGCTCAGCGCCGCGGCGGCGGGCGAGCCGCGCCGGACGGAGGCGGCGAGCAGCGGCCCGCCGGCGAGCAGGCCGACCTTGATGGCGCGGCCCGGGCGCAGATCGAAGAGGTTGGCGAGGTTGGCGGCGCCTGCGATGGTCGCGCCGTTGACCAGGGTGTCGGCGGGGCCCTTGGAGACGAGGGCGGCCGCGCCGAGTCCGGTGGCGCCGATGCCGAGGATCTTGACGGCGCCGCTGGTGACCTCACCGCGGGCGAGCGCGCTCAGGTGCCCTTTGAAACCCTTGGAGGCCGTGGTGCCGTAGAGGTCGTCGTAGGCGCCGAGCGCTCCGCTGCCGCCTCCGGCGAGCAGCGCGGCGGCGCGTACGCGGCCGGGAACGCCGGGCGTGAAGGCGGCGGCGGCTCCCGCGCCGGCGACGAAGGCGGGGCCTTCCAGCAGGGTGATGGGCTCGCCGCGGTGGTTCTTCCGTGTCCACCGGCCGCTCAGCTCGGCCGGCCGGTTGCGGGTGAAGGCGGCATAGGCGGCGCGGGCGGCGGCGGCGCCGATCGCGGCGCCGGCTAGGGCGTAGAGCAGGCCACGGGCCCTGCTGGCAGGCATGTCAGCTCCCTGACTCGCTGGTGGGGGTGGGGGTGGCGGACGTCACCGCCGGCATGGGGGACGACGCGCCGATGCCCACGCCGTAGTGTCCGGAGCGCCCGGCCAGCTGCTCCTGCAACGACTGTACGATCACGACGCGGCCCATGGGCATGTCGGCCGAGTCGACGGTGGTGACGCGCTTGGCGATGTCGCTGTCGTCGCGGGTGTGGCCGATCGCGTCACCGGGGACGGCGGTGAGGGCGGCCGGGCCTCCGGCGAGCACCGTGCCGTTGCCACCCACGTCGAACCCGTCGGCCATCGAGGCGATCGCACCGGCCTGGGTCTCGGCGTTCTCCCCTTCGTACGGCTTCTCCGGCGCTAGCACCACCGCGAGCGTGGCCCGCTTGCCGGGGTCGCCGTCGAGGGTGAGCAGCCCGCCGGTCTCGAAGGCGCTCAGCACCTCGGTGGTGGCGGCGTTGGGGGTGCCGACCTGGGATGAGTCGGTGGTGACCAGGGCGGCGGAGAGCAGCGTGGCGGCGCGGTCCCAGGCGGTGGCGGTTTCGGCGAAGACCATGTTGGCCGGTTTGAGCTGGTTGACCAGGCCGTCGAGCACGCCGGCGCCCTTGGGGTCGAGGAACTTCTCCGTCAACGTGACGCGCCCGGAGATCTCCGCGCCCGCCTCGCCGAGCACCTGTTGCGCCGCCTCACGGATCGTCGTGCTGGAGCCCGGCGTCTCGATGAGGAGCACGCTCTGCCCGGCCAGGTCACCTGCCACAATGTCGGGCGTCATGGAGGTGACGAGTGCGTCGTTGGCGGCCTCGCGGCCCTGCAGCGTGTCGATCTGCCCGCGCAACTCCTCCTTGGTCTTGGTGAGTGCGGCGGTCATCTCCTGCGCCGACTTGACCGCGGGCTCCTGCAAGAGCGTGGTGCCCAGCACGATGCCCACCGCCAGGGCCAGGAAGACGGCGACGATGGAGACGAGGTGGTAGCGAAAATCGATCACGAGAAGAGTCCGACCAGCCAGAAGATGAACGCGTTCCAGGCGTCTTGCAGGCCGTTCAGCCAGGTCTGGCCGATCGGCGAGAGGGAGAGCGCGACCCCCATGGTGATCAACGCGGTGATCACCAGGAGGAGGAGCTGCGGGGTGGTGATGCGGCTGCGGTAGAGCCTGCTCACGCCTTTGGCGTCGATGAGCTTGCTGCCGATGATCAGGCGGGTGAGGAAGGTGCTGGCCATGCCGGGCCGGCCCTTGTCGAGGAACTCCTCCAGCGTGCCGTGGGTGCCGACGGCGACGATCAGCTCGGCGCCCTTGTCGTCGGCCAGGAGCATCGCGATGTCCTCGCTGGTGCCGGTGGCGGGGAAGATCACGGCTTCGCGGCCGAGCTGGTGGACGCGCTCCAGACCGGGGGCCCGGCCGTCGCGGTAGGCGTGCACGACGAGCTCGGCGCCGCAGGTCAGGGCCTTGGTGGAGACCGAGTCGAAGTCGCCGACGATCACGTCGGGCTGGTAGCCAGCGTCCAGCAGCGCGTCGGCGCCGCCGTCGACCCCCACGAGCACCGGACGGTATTCGCGGATGTAGGGCCGCAGAGTGGCGATGTCTTCCTTGTAGTGGTAGCCGCGCACCACGATGAGGACGTGCCGGCCCTCCATGGAGGTGCGGATCTCCGGCACGCCGACGCCCTCGATGAGGAGCCTGCCCTCACCGCGTACGTATTCCATGGTGTTGACGGCGAACGCCTCGATCTGGACGGCCAGCCCCGCGCGCGCCTCGGCCATGGCGGCCTCGACCGTCTCGATGCTCTGCTCGTCACCTTTGCCGACGATGTCGTCGTCGAGGTAGACCACGCCGTCGCAGACCCGGACGACGTCGCCGTCCTTGATCCGCTCGAACAACTCCCGGTTGGCGTTGTCGATGAACGGTACGCCCGCTTCCAGCAGAATCTGAGGCCCCAGGTTGGGGTAACGGCCGCTGATACCCGCAGCGGTGTTGACCACGGCCGCTGCTCCGCACGCGACAAGAGCCTCCGCGCTGACCCGGTCTACGTCGACATGATCGATGATCGCAATTTCCCCCGGCTGGAGGCGTTTGGTGAGCCTCTTGGTCCGCCGGTCGATTCTCGCCACTGCCGTAACACCGGGAAGGCTCTCGGCCTTCCAACCACGGAGGCCCGGCATCCTGCTCCCCGGAACCTTCATCATGACCATCCTGCCAGAGAGAAACGGCGCAAGGGCCACGCATGACGCGGCGTGTCCACTATGTCACCCAGGATCACCTGTCCGCCGCTGCCAGCCCCAGCAGTTCCTCGGCGTGCGCCCGGCCCAGCTCGGAATCCTCGAGACCGGCCAGCATGCGGGACAGCTCACGCACGCGTCCCTCGTGGTCGAGGGCCACGACGCCGCTGCGCACGACGCTGCCGTCGCCGGCCTTCTCAACCACGAGATGCTGGTCGGCGAAGGCCGCCACCTGCGGCAGGTGGGTGACCACGATCACCTGGGCGGTCCGGGCGAGCCGGGCGAGCCGGCGCCCGATCTCGACCGCGGCCTTGCCGCCGACGCCCGCGTCGACCTCGTCGAACACGAACGTCGGCACCGGGTCGGCACCGGCGAACACCACCTCGATCGCCAGCATCACCCGGCTCAGCTCGCCGCCGGAGGCTCCCTTGTTGAGCGGCAGCGGCGGCGCGGCCGGATGGGCGGCCATCCGCAGCTCCACCTCGTCGCGGCCCTCGGGACCGAACTCCTCGCTCTGGCCGAGCTGGACGACGACCTTGGCGTGCGGCATGGCCAGCGCCGTCAGTTCCTCGGTCACGGCCTGGCCGAACCGCTCCGCGGCCGCCTCGCGCACCTTGGTGAGCTCGGCCGCCAGCTCGGTGAGCCGGGTGGTCAGCTCGTCGTATTCGCGGGTCAGCTCGTCGATGCGCTCGTCGTCGCCTTCCAGCTCGGACAGGCGGGCGGCGGCCTGCTGCGCCCAGGCCAGCACCCCGGCGCTGTCCTCGCCGTACTTGCGGATCAGGCCGGACAGCACCGACCGGCGTTCCTGCACCGCCGCCAGCCGCGTGGGGTCCGCCTCGATCGACTCCGCGTACGCCGCCAGATCGGTGGCCACGTCGGAGATCAGGTAGCCGGCCTCGGCCAGCCGGTCGGCGACCCCGGCGAGCTGGGCGTCGAAGTCGCGCACCGCCTGGACCGCCGACTTCGCCTCGCCGAGCAGCGAGATCACGTCGTGCGGGCCTCCCGCGGCCTCCATCGGGTCGCCGAGCAGCGCCGTGTGCGCCGTGGTCGCGGCGCTGCGCAGCGCGTCGGCGTGCGAGAGCCGCTCCTCCTCGCCGCGCAGCTCGGCGTCCTCGCCCGGCTTTGGGTCGACCTTCTCGATCTCCTCCAGGCCGAAGCGGAGCATGTCGGCCTCCTGCGCCCGCTCCCTGGCCCTTGTGGTCAGCTCCTCAAGCAGCGCGGTGACCTTCTTGTGCCGTTTGTACGCCTGCGTGTAGGCCCGCAGCGGCTTGACCAGTTCGTCGCCCGCGTAACGGTCGAGCGCCGCGCGCTGCCGGGCCGCCTGGAGCAGCCGCTGCTGGTCCATCTGCCCGTGCACCGCCACCAGGTCGTCGGCGAGGTAGGTCAGGGTGCCGACGGGCACCGTGCGCCCGCCCAGCCAGGCCCTGGACCTGCCCTCCGCGGAGACGGCCCGCGAGATGATCAGCGTGCCGTCCTCGACCTCGCCACCGATGTCCTCGACCTGCTGGGCGACGTGGCCGCCCTGCTCGACGACGAGGGTCCCCTCGACGGTCGCCTTGTCGGCGCCCGGCCGGATGCGCGAAGGATCGGCCCGGCCGCCGAACAGCAGGCCGAGCCCGGTGACGACCATCGTCTTGCCCGCGCCGGTCTCGCCGGTGACCACGTTGAAGCCCGGCGAGAGCTCGAGAACGGCCTCATCGATGACGCCGAGCCCCTGGATGCGGACCTCCTCGACCCTTGGTCGCACTGCCCACTCCCGTTCACTGCCCTGTCTGATGGTCACCCGGATCGCCTCCGGAAGCCGGCAGCGGCTGCCGGCTCTGGACCGCTGGACCGCTGGGGGGCGGCCCACCATGCCCACGTGCGTGTCCACGTGATCCTACGCGCTCTGCCCTCCATCCACTCAGGGTCGCACCCTTCCGCGCCAGCCCTGCACGGGCAGCTCGAACTTGGCCACCAGCCGGTCGGTGAAGGGGGCCCCGGTGCTCTCCACGCCGTGCAGACGTGCCAGGCGTACGGGCTCGGCGCCCCTGCGGACCTCCACCCGCGTGCCCGGCGGCAGCTCGAACCTGCGGCGGCCGTCGCACCACAGGACCCCGCACGGCGTGTCGGGCAGGATCTCCACGGCCAGCGTGGAGCGCGGCGAGATGACCAGCGGCTTGGCGAACAGCGCGTGGGCGCTGATGGGCACCATGAGCAGCGCCTCCACCTCCGGCCACACGATGGGGCCGCCGGCGGAGAAGGCGTAGGCGGTGGAGCCCGTCGGGGTGGCGCAGATCACGCCGTCGCAGCCCCACCTGGACAGCGGCCGGCCGTCGATCTCGGCGACGACCTCGAGCAGGCGCTCCTGCTTCTCGACGGTGACCTCGTTGAGCGCCCAGGTGTCGGCCAGCACCTGCCCGTTCATCCTGGCGACGACGTCGACCGTCATGCGCTCCTCGACGTCGTAGCGCCCCGCCACGACGCTGTCGACGGCCGTGGCCAGGTCGGCCACCTCCGCCTCCGCCAGGAAGCCGACGTGCCCGAGGTTGACCCCCAGCAGCGGCGTGCCGGCCGGCCGGGCCAGCTCGGCCGCGCGCAGCAGCGTACCGTCGCCGCCGAGCACGATCATGACCTCGGCCTCCTTGGCCGCGCCCGGGTCGCCGGGCACGGCCTCCACTCTGGCGCTGCCGATCTCGCCGGCCTCGCTGTCGAGCACCATGACGGTGATGCCGGCGTCGATCAGCCGGTCGACGACCAGGCGTGCGCTCTCGAGCGCGGCGTCACGCCCGGTGTGTACGGCGACCAGCACGGTTCGGTTCATTGCGGCCCTTCCTCGACGGCCCGCTGGATCTCTGCGTCGAGGTCGGCGACCGGCGGCTCGCCTTCCCCTTTGCCCAGCCAGAGGAGATATTCCACATTTCCCGACGGCCCCGGCAGCGGACTCGCGGTCACGCCGCGCACGGCCAGCCCCAGGTCCTGAGCCCGGGCGGCGGCGTCGCGCACGGCACTGGCCCGCAACACGGGATCGCGCACCACGCCACCCGCCCCGACTCGGTCCTTGCCCACTTCGAACTGCGGTTTGACGAGCATCACGAAGTCGGCTCGCGGCGCGGCCACCTCGGCCAGGGCGGGCAGCACGATCCGCAGCGAGATGAAGGACAGGTCTCCCACGATCAGCGTGGGCGGCTCGCCGGCCATGCCGGGGGTGAGGTCGCGCACGTTGACGCGCTCCATCACCGTGACCCGCTCGTCGGTGCGCAGGGACCAGGCCAGCTGGCCGTACCCGACATCGACGGCCACCACGTGTGCGGCCCCGCGACGCAGCAGCACGTCGGTGAACCCGCCGGTGGACGCGCCCGCGTCGAGACAGCGGCGGCCTTCGACCGTCAGGCGCTCGAACGCCTCCAGCGCGCCGAGCAGCTTGTGCGCTCCTCGCGAAACGTAGTCGGGCCCGTCGTCCGAGGCGGCCACGACGATGGCGGAGGCGGTGTCGACCTGGGTGGCCGCCTTGCCGGCCCGGTGCCCGCCGACGGTGACCCGGCCGGCCTCGATGAGCTGGGTGGCCTGCTCGCGCGACCTGGCCAGCCCTCGGCGTACCAGCTCGCTGTCGAGGCGGATCCTGCGGCTCACCGCTGGCCCGCGGGGCGCTCACCGGCACCCTGCCCGCCCATAACGTGCCCGCCCGCAACGTGCCGACCTGTAAGAGCCTGCCCGTCCGGAGCCTGCCCGCCCGAGTCGTCAACGGCCGCCAGCACGCTCTCCAGTCCGGAGAACGCCTCGTCGAAGATCGCCACGTGCTCGCTCACCGGCTGCTCGCCCAGACGGCCGAGCCCGGCCACGATGGCGTCGACCCGCTCGTCGCCGGTCCCTTCCGGCAGCTCACTCATGTCTCGACGTTAACGCCTCCGGCGGGCGCCCGGGACCTTGGCGGGCCCGTCAGTCGTTGAAGGTCGTACGGGGTGCTACTGATGTGGAACGCTACCGTCCGCGAAGGAAGAAGGGATGCGCATCATGGCAAGCGTCGAGGAGTGCCGGGCGGCACTGGCCAGGCTCGTCGACCAGTTCGACGAGATCGACGAGGCCGACCGTGCCAAGCACGTCGTCGAGCGCACGGTCAGCTGCCGGGTTCCCGACCTCGACGTGACCTTCTACGGTCGCCTGACGCACGGGGGGCTCGACCCGTTCGCCGAGACGCCTCCGGCCGGCGGCAAGCCGGCCGACGTCAAGCTCACGATCGTGAGCGACGACCTGATCGCGCTGGTCGACGGGGAGCTCGACCTGGCGCGCGCGCTGCTCGGGGGGCGGGTGAAGGTCGACGCCAGCTTCGGCGACCTGCTGCGGCTGCGCAAGCTGATCTGAGGGGCTGTCGACTCGCACTGGCGCCGAACCGTTAATGACCTCGTTAACTGTTATGCGATGATGTGAAGTGATGACTGCGATCATCCAGACCGAGGGCCTGCGCCGTGCCTTCGGCGACCACCACGCCGTCGACGGGCTGGACCTGGCGGTGGCTCCCGGCGAGACCTTCGGGCTGCTCGGCCCCAACGGCGCGGGCAAGACCACCACGATCAAGATGTTGTCCACGCTGCTCCCGCCGAGCGCGGGCGCGGCGCGAGTGTGCGGGTTCGACGTGGTGACGGAGGCGGCAGCCGTACGCCGCCGCATCGGCTACGTGATGCAGCAGGTCTCGCCCATGGGCCACTACCTGCTGACCGGCAGGGAGAAGGCCGAGATCGAGGCGTCCCTCTGCCACGTGCCGCGGCGGCGGGTGAAGGCCAGGGCCCGCGAGGTCCTGGAGCTGGTCGGGCTGTCCGGCAGCGCCGACCGCCCCGTGACAGGTTATTCGGGCGGCATGCAGAAACGCCTCGACCTGGCCTCGGACTGCTGCACCAGCCCGAGCTGCTGATACTCGATGAGCCGACGCTCGGCCTCGACGTGCAGTCGCGCCACCACATCTGGGAGCACCCTGGCCTGCTCGGTGCCCTCCCACGGCACGTTCTTCGCGGTCACGGGGTTCGCCACGCTGCCCCTGCTGTTCATGAGCAACGCGTTCGTGCCGCTGTCGGCCATGCCGGCGTGGATGCCGGCGTAAATGGAGGTCAGGGCCAGGGTCAACCCGCTCACCTACGCCATCGAGGCCATCCGGCTGCTGGTGCTGCGGGGCTGGAGCGGCGGCGTGCCGCTGTCGCTCGCGGCGCTGGTCGTGGCCTGCGCCCTGCTCCTCACCGTGGGCGCCTGGCAGTTCGCCCGCCAGACCGCTGAACGGATCGCATGAGCCCCTGAAGGCGCCGCTATCCGACCCGGTCCAGTACGGGCTTGACGGCGCCCTCCTCGATCTGCCCGTCGCCGGCCGCGGACCAGGCGGCGTCGCAGGCGGCACGGAGCCCGTCGATGCGGTCGCCGTCACCGTCGAGGCACAACACGCCGTCGCGCCACCGGGCCCGCCACCCACCGCAGGAACCGTCGCGCACCTCGGGATAGGGCCGCAGCAGCGCCCTCAGGTCCTGCCCGACGTACGTGGGCCGGTGCCGGGGCGCCGCCGTCAGCACCTCGACCGGCGTGGCCACCCCCGTCAGCACCAGCAGGCTCTCCACCCCGGCGTTGGAGGCGCCCTCGATGTCGGTGTCGAGCCGGTCGCCCACCACCAGAGGCCGCCGGGTTCCCGTACGCAGCATCGACTCCCGGTGCAGCGGCGGGTCCGGCTTGCCCGCGTACACCGGCTCCACCCCCGTGGCGGCGGCGATCACCCGGACCATCGACCCGTTGCCCGGCAGTTCCCCGCGGCGCGTGGGCATGGTGCTGTCGCGGTTGGAGGCCACGAAGAGCGCCCCCCGCCGCACGGCGAGCGTCCCCTCCGCCAGCAGCTCGTACGACAGACCTGGCGCTATCCCCTGCACCACGGCGGCGGGGGACTCGGCGGCGGCGGACACGGGCCGCAGCCCCTGCTCCCGTACGGCCAGCCGCAGCCCCGACCCGCCGACCACCAGCACGTTCGAACCCGGCGAAACGCGCTCCGCGACCAGCCGGGCGGCCGCCTGAGCCGACGTGACCACGTCGGAGGCCGTGGCGGGCGCGCCGAGCTCACGCAGGTGCGCGGCGATGGCTGCCGGCGTCCGGGAGGCGTTGTTGGTCACGTACGCCAGCCGCACTCCTCTGCGCCGGGCCTCCTCCAGCGCCGCCGGGGCGCCCGGGACCGCGTGGCCGCCCAGGTAGACCACGCCGTCGAGGTCGAGCAGCAGGGTGTCATAGCCGTCGATCAGCACAGCGTCCCTTCCCGATTGACTCTCACGCCGCGTGAGACTTTAGCGTCGCCGTCATACGCGCCTGCGGAAGGGATGGACCTTGTCCGCGAACTTGAACCTCACCCCCGAGGAACGCACCGAACTGTTCGGCGATTTCCGTCCGGAGGAGCACGCGGAGAGGCCGGGCGCCGCTGGGGCGGCACCCGGACACGCAACGACGCGCAACGATGCGCCGCCTCGCGCTCCAAGGAGGACTGGAAACGCGTCGTGGCCGACGCGGCAGGCATCTACGCCCGCACGGCCGACGTCATGCGGACGGGCGCGCCGGCGGACGGCGAGCCCGCCATAGACCTGGCCGAGGAGCACCGCGCTCACCTGACCCGCTGGTGCTACGACTGCACCTATGAGACGGACCACCGCTTCACCGCCTCCATCGACGGGACGGCGCCGGGGCTGGCGGGCCTACCTCCGGACGGCCATCGCCGCCAACGCCTCCCGCCACGACGCGTGATCCGTGACCGGGGACGCCCGGTGGTCCGGCGCCCGTGACTGAGCCGGCCGCCCTCCGGGACGATCTCGCCCTCGAAACGCTCACCCGTCGCAGCCCGAGCGGCGATCCTGTCGCTACATCTCGCGGCGTGCGCGCAGGGTCGCCCGGACACTCTTCAACGCGGAAACGTAATGCCGTTCGTCGGGCCGCATGGCGACCGCGATGGCCAGCGGTTCCTGTGCGCCTTCCACGTCCCCGGTCCGCCACAAGGACAATCCGAGACCGAAGTAGGCGTAATCCTCGGCCGGATTGGCGTCCACGATCTGGCGGAAACTGACCGCCGCCTCAGCGTATTGGCGGGAATTGAACTGCGCCCTCGCCAGCGCCTCCAGAATGCTGCGTGATTCCGGCTCGGCCGCGGCGGCCCTCTCCAGCAGGGCCGCCGCGGCCGCCGGGCTGCCGTCCTTCAACAAGCGCACCCCACGCTGATACCAGTCGTAAACACCGCCCTCAGGAGCTCCCCAGCTCCCATCATGAACGTTGTCACTCTGACCCATACGTGAGGACTCCTTCATCGCTGGATGATGATCACCGTCCCGCCCTGCTGCGGAACGGAACCGACCGCAACCCCGGGGCGACTTCCGGACGGCGTAGACATTTATGGGAGCATGCCCGGTATGGGGACTCCTGAACTGCCGGTGCCTGATGGACTGGTGCTGCGGCCCTTCCGTGGCGTGCGTTTCGCTGTCGACGATCCCGCCAAGGTGACCTCTCCGCCGTACGACCTGATCTCCGACGCCGACGTGGACACGCTGCTCGACTCCCACCCCAACAACGTCGTACGGCTCATCCTTCCCCGCTCGTCCCCCGGTCACCCGTCCTCCGCCGACGTCCCCGCGCCACCACCCGCCGACGACGTTCCTGGCCGCCCCGGCACAGCGCGCGGCGGACAGCCCGGTGCCGCGCCGGACCCGCAGGCCCAGGAGCCGCTCGAATCGCGGTACACCGAGGCGAGGAACACGCTGGAGGCGTGGCTGGACACGGGCGTGCTGGTGGCCGACGACGTGCCGGCGCTCTACGTCTACGAGCAGAGCGGCGCGGACGTGCTGCAGCGGGGCCTCATCGGCGACGTGGGCCTGACCGACCCGGACCAGCGCATCATCCTCCCGCACGAGGACGTCATGCCGGGGCCCGTCGCCGACCGGCTCGCTCTGATGAGCACCACTCAGGCCAACCTCGAACCCATCTTCCTCCTCTACGACGGCGCGAACGGCACCGCCAGCCGCCTGGTCGACGAGGTGACCCGGTATCGGCAGCCCCTCGTGTCGGCCCGCACAGAGGACGGCCTCACCCACCGCCTGTGGGCCATCACGGATCCGGAGGAGCTCGCCGCGATCAACGCCGACCTCCATGACCGGCAGGCCCTGATCGCCGACGGACACCACAGGTATGCGACCTACCGCGTGCTCCAGCGTCAGGAACATGAAACACGCCGCCAGACCGGCCCGGCCGGCACGCAGGCCTCCGGCAGTGACCAGCGAGCCACCCCACCGACCACCCCGGACACCCGGCCGACGCCCCCGACGGCGTACGAAGCAGCCGGTCCCACGCCGCAACGTACCGGCGCAGCAGAGCCACGCCGTCCAGGCCCGCAGCCAACCCACTCGGCAGGCGCGCCACAACGTCCGGACCCCGAACGGGCCGACCTGGCGTCGCGACACGACGACAGCGCCGGAGCCGGGCGACCCGGATCCTCGCAACAGGACGACGGCGCCGGGACAGGGCAGGACGCTCCCGCGGCGGGAGCGGGTCGTTCGACGGCGGGCCCGTGGGATTTCGGGCTGGCCCTGCTCGTCGACAGCTCCGCGTACCCGCCCGACCTGAAGGCGATCCACCGCGTGATTCCCGGTCTTCCTCTGGACGAGGCGGCCGCCAGGGCGAAGGGGTCGTGGCGGGTCCATGACTATGACGACCTGACCCTGGGCCTGGCGGCGCTCGATGAGGCGGCGGAGCCGGCGTTCCTGCTGGCCGGTGAGGGCGGTGCGCACCTGCTCACCGATCCCGACCCGGTGCAGCTCGCCCATGCGATGCCGCCCGAGCGCTCCGACCGCTGGAGCAGCCTCAACACGTCCGTCCTGTCCGAGTTCGTCATGCCCAAGGTGTGGGGCATGCGTGACGATGAGCGGGCCGTGCGCATCGTCCATCACGACGCGCGAGCCGCGGTGCGGCTGGCCGCCCGCTCCGGTGGCACCGCCGTGATCCTCAAACCGCTCAAGGCCGAGGAGGTGCTTGCCGTCGCCGCCGGCGGCGAACGGGTGCCCCGCAAGAGCACCTCCTTCGGTCCGAAGCCCAGAACCGGTCTGGTCCTCCGCACGTTCGCGATCGACTGAGGCGTCCCGTCGTGGCGACGTGATGCTCGGCAGCACGTCACCTTCTTGGCCATCGAAGCCGCCAGGCAGAGGTCAGCCGGTTGCGGCGGAGTCGAGATGGCGGATGTCACCGAGGTGCACGACCGTGCGATTGTGAAAATAATCGTCTTCGCGCAGTGTGGTGATGCTGCCGGACGGCGCCAGGAAACTGGCATGGCCGACCGCCCTGATCGGCATTTTGATCCAGGACGCCACGACGAACGTCAAAGAACCACCGTGCGTCACGATGATCTGGTTGTCGCAGGGCCGCTGCACGATCTGGTCCATGGCCGCGTAGATGCGCCGCGCCAGCGCCGCCTTGGTTTCGGCTCCCGCCACGCCCTCGTCGTGTTCTAACCGCTCCCCGGCAGCCGGTGGCGGGATGAATCGTCGGTCCAGCCACTCCTGCGGCTTTCCCCCGCTTCTCCGTATGACTTCTCCCGCAGTCTGCGGTCCAAAATTGCTTTCACGCCGAACAACTCGGCGACTTTCTCGGCCGTCTGCCGGGTGCGCCGCAGATCCGAGGAGAACAGCTCCACCTCGGCCCCGGCCGGGATCCGGGCTCGCAGCACTTCGGCGATCGAGGCCGCCGCGCTGTGGCCGGTCGGCGTCAGCTGGAAATCATGCCAGCCGCCGACGACCCCCTCGACATGGTGCGTCGCCTCCGGATGAGTGACGACGTAAACGGTGCGCACGAGTGAGTCCTTCCTGTGGGTGACTGCCGTGGAGGTGATCTCAGAAGAGGGTTCACGAGCTGTCCGAACTGGCTGATCACAGCTCTGCTGCCGCCATGACCACGAACTGTCTGCGGCGGCGCAACCTCACGACGTGCAGAGGCGCCGCCCGTTGGCGGCTATACGGACGTTGCCCGCGCCCGGCAAGATCGTCGCAAGCCCCGACGAGGCCGGCGCGTGCACGCACGACCGGGCGATCCGGCCAGTCGTGCGTGCACGCGCCCCTGTGGCACTGGCGGCCGGCCGAGGTCAGGCGGCTCGTGCCAGGTAGGCCACCTGCCTGGGGATCAGGGCGGTGACATCCCCCTCGGAGCCGGCGGACGGGTCGGTGGCCGGGGCGTCGGGTACGGTCAGCTCGGCCTCGAAGGGTTTGGCGGAGCTCACCTCCACCTCGTACCTCCAGACCTTGGCCGCGGACGGCCCGAAGACCCGGCAGCGGAACGACCCCGCCACCTCGATGTAGTCGCGAGGTTTGAGGGTGCGAACTATGGCGGCGACCTCCGGGTTGAAGGTGACACACGGGATGCTGTCCGTCAGGGCGGCTCCGCGCCTGTGCCGTCGGCGGCGCACGATGACGCGCCACTTCGTCACGGTGTCGCCGCTCGGCAACGCGTGCTCCTCGGCCGCCGCTGACAGCCTTCCCACCAGCAAGACCTCATTGCGGTCCACTGTCTTCCTCCCCTGTCGGTTGTCTGGTGAGATCACTATCTACGATGAGGAGAAAGCCGGACCGGCTGGAATGCCGTTCTGGGGATAACGGCAGAACGTGCGGGAGCGCCTGTGGACAACATCACCGCTCTGGGCGGCGACGTCTATGAGATCGACACCAGGATGGCAGGTTATTCGGGCATCACGGCCGGTTATCTCATCCTGGGTGACCGGCCGTGCCTGGTGGAGACGGGCACCTCGACGTCCGCTCCGGTGGTGCGTGACGCGCTCGCGTCGCTCGGCGTCGGACCGGAGGACCTGGCCACCGTCGTGGTGACCCACATCCACCTGGATCATGCGGGAGGCGTAGGAGACATCGCCAGGTTCTTCCCTTCCGCGCAGGTCGTCGTTCACGAGAAGGGAGCCCGGCACCTCGCCGATCCGACCCGGCTGATGGCCAGTGCGCGCATGGTCTGGGGCGACCGGCTCGACACACTGTTCGGCGAGCTGTCCCCCACCGAGGCCGAGCGTATCGTCGCGCTCGGCGACACCGGCGCCATCGACCTGGGCAACGGGCGTACTCTGAGCAGCCACTACTCGCCCGGCCACGCCAAGCACCACGTGGGCCTGGTCGACTCCGCCACCGGAGATCTGTACGTCGGCGACGCCGCAGGGGTCTACTTGCCGGAGACGGGCGATCTGCGCCCCGCGACGCCTCCGCCGGACTTCGACCTGCAGACGGCACTCGACTCGATCGCCCTGTTCGGAGCGCTTGGGCCGCAACGCCTGCTGTTCAGCCACTACGGGCCGGTCGACGCCGTCCAGGAGACTCTGGAGCGGTCCGCGGAGGAGCTCCGCATCTGGGTCGATCTCACCCAGCAGGCCCGTTCGGATGGCATGGACCTCGACCACGCCGTCGCCATGGTCAGAGACCGCACCAAGGAGCGCTACACCGCGCTGAAGGCCGACGACCCGACGGCTGAGCACTTCGAACTGCTGAGCGGAGCACCCTCGAACGTGGCGGGCATCCTCCACTGGCTCGACCGCGTCTCACCGTGACGGACGACCGTTTCGGGTGACGCGGCCGTACAGGCAGACCCTCGAACGCGACACCCCGCCGCCACGATCAGTGGCGGCGGGGTGTCCTGCCGGCGTCAGTCGTCCGTCTTGGGACGGTCCGCGGTGGGCTCGCCGAGCGCGTCACCGAAATCGGGCTCGATGAACGCCGGGGTGATGCCCGGGGTTTCGCCATGCTCCTTGGCCTCGGGAGCATCCGGCCGGTCGGCCGCGCGATCCTGCGTGCGCTCGTCCTGCTCCGCTTCGTGGTGACGAACGGCCGGCTGCTCATCAGGAACGCCCGGCTTCTCCGCCTGGACACGCGGGTCCTCGTCCGGAACCTGAGGGCTCTCGGTCGGGACCTCCGTGTCCGCTCCGTCGGTGTCCTGAGCTTCGACGACTCGGGCTCCCGCATCCGGGTCCTCGGGATCCGCGACATCGGCCTTCCGTACCTCAACGTCCTGGACGTCAGCATCCTGGACGTCGCCGCCGTGAACGCCCACGGAAGCTTGTTGCGGCTCAGCCGCGTCCTGGGAACCCGAACCCTGGTCATCGGGTACGTCCGCCCGCTCCGGCACGTCGACGACCCGGCCCTCATCCGCCTCCATCCCCAGGAGGTCACCGGTAGTGAGGTCGTCGGTATCGGAGGCGTCGTCGTCGAAGTCCTCCTCGAGGTCCTCGATGACGGACCCGGTCAGCTCCGCGTACCGTTCTGCCGCGTCTGTCTCGCCGTCCTCGTCGAACGCCATCGCCCTCCCGAACCAGTCGGTGGCCGCCTCCTGGTGACCGGCGTCGGCCAGTGCGTCCGCGTAGGCGAACGCCAGCCGGGCCGACCACGGCTTGGGTTGCGGGTCGCGCAGCTCGGGCAGGCGCTGCAGCGTGATCACGGCGGCGTCGTGCTGGCCCAGGTCGCGCCGGGCCCCGGACTCGACGATGGTCAGCTCGATGCGCCCGGCCCTGTCGAGACGTTCGGCTTCCGGCGAGCGTACGAGGTCGATGGCCCTTTCCGGACGGCCGAGGCCGCGCTCGCAGTCGGCAATGACCGCCAGGTACACGTCCGAGCCCGTCATCCGCCTGGCCGCCCGCAGATCGCTCAGGGCCTCGGAGAAGTGGCCCGCGCGGTAGGCGACGATGCCCGCGGCCTCGCGTACGACACCGATACGCGCCGCGAACCTGCGCGCGACCTTCGTGTGCTCATGTGCACGGTCGGGGTCGTCGTCCTCCAGCGCGCGCTCGGCGGCCACCAGGTGCCGACCGACCAGGTCGGCGAGGTCACCGGGCAGCGACCGCAGTTCTTCCAGGACCTCCTTGTCGAGCTCGTCCGCGGTGATGTCGGGCTCGACCTCGGGCAACCGCTCGCGCTGCGGCGCCTCGGCCTCGCGATCGGGCCTGCCGTATCTGGCGCGGGATCCGGTACTGTCCTCGCGGTCGTCCCGGGAGAACGGCCGGCCTTCGCGAGAGCCACTGTCACGACGGTCCCCGTAACCGCCTTCACGCCGCTCGCCATAACCGCCGCCGCGACGCGGGCCACGATCGTCCCGGTCGCGGAACGGGCGGCGGCCGTCATCCTCACGACGAGGACCACGGTCGAATCCCCCCTCACGACGGGGACCACCGCGGTCCTCCTCACGACGGGGACCGTGACCACCTTCGCGTCGCGGGCCGCGATCGTCCCGATCCCGGAACGGACGGCGGCCATCGTCATCACGACGCGGACCCCGATCATCCCGATCCCGGAACGAACGCCGCTCACCACCCCGGAACCCACGATCATCACCCTCACGACGAGGACCACGAT